>CALGLY010000183.1 GCA_937959095.1 uncultured Saprospiraceae bacterium | reverse complement strand
CAGCCCTAGCAATGTCACCACCTACTATCCCATAGAAGCTGGTGTTTCAAATAATTTCAGAGGCATCGACTTAAATGAAGATGGTTCTAGGCTCTATTTTTCTGATTCTGCGGAGGACAAGGTCTTTATCTACAACATCCTCACCAATTCCATAGTCACGACTATAGCTGTGGGAGATGGTCCCATTAGTACAGGAAAGTTCTATGTAAAAACTACGCTGGACAGTAGTTCACCAAGCAGCTATACGCCCAGCGCAGGGGCTATCGTCAATGTTGCTTTTGATGGTGGCGGAGAATGTGCCGCTACGACCTCTATTACCTTTGATAGTGAAATTAGTTGCGTCGAACTAGCCGTGAAAGTTTTCCTACAAGGCCCATACAATAGCGGCAGCAGCATGATGGCAGACCATTTAAATAGCAACAGTCTATTACCTAGTTCTGCAGATGGCTATAGTATGTTGGCAAGTGCTACCTCCAACACTGGCACAGAAGCCATTGTAGATTGGGTAACAATAGAACTGCGCGATGCGAGTGATAATACGTCCGTACTTGCCTCGCGCCCTGCATTACTCCAAGCCGATGGCGATGTGGTGGATATGGATGGTAGTTCGACGGTACAGTTTACCGACTTAGATATAAACTCCGCTTATGTGGTGGTGCGCCACCGCAATCACCTCGGAGTTATGACCGCAGTACCTATTTCTTTTGATTGACACAAGAATTAATGCGTGTTTTTCAGCCTTGTCTTTCTATTTGGAGGGCAAGGCTTTTCTTTACAAAGTCTGTAAAAAGTCTTCTACATCCTGCTAATGTATAACGTTGAAATTCCCATCACTCTAAGTGGAAAGGTGAAATCATTACCGATGGTCTTACCAAAATGACCCTTTGTTCTTTTTTTAGAGTTTTTAAAAAAGAAAAAACTAATTTGCCGCTCTTAGGGCTTATTTCTTGCCTAAGCCCTAAATTAAACGTTGTCCCAACTTGAGCTGGGGCATTTATTATCTCATTCCTTATCAAATTGAAAGACAATGAAAAAAATGATCCTAATGTGTATTGCGTTGTGTACTGTTTTTTTAGCAACCGCACAGAATAGTGACTATAAACATACCATCACACTTGGTACAGGAGCAAGTTTTTTAGGAGTTGCTGTAAATAATATAAGTGGTACTGATTTTGCTAGTACTTTAGATGACCAATTAGAAGGAATTACAAACCTCAATGGCTTGTATGAAGGTAGCGCAAGTCTTCCTTTTGGAGTTAACTATGATTATGGAGCTACAAATTGGTTTAGTATTGGAGGAGGAATTGCTTTTCAGCGTTTCAATAACGAAATAAGTGATTTATCTTACACTAGAGCAGAGGATAATGAAAGTATAGATATCGCTACAGCAACTATTGATATTAATCGAATTAATGTTGCTGCCCGTGTATTGTTTCATTATGGAAATAAAGGAAAAATCGATATGTATTCTGGTCTTAGGTTGGGGGTAACAAATTGGGGAACAAAAGTTGAAGCAAGTAATCCTGCCCTAGAGGAAGATTTGAACGCTACGAGCTTTATTGGTTTAGTCCCATCCGTGCAATTGATTCCTTTTGCCTTGAGAGGTTATATAACGGAGAATCTAGGACTTAGTTTTGAAACAGGTATTGGAACGCCACATTTTTTTGCTATCGGTCTAAATTATCGCTTGTAGGAAAATAGGAGAAGTTCTTATCTGCCGCAAAATTGAGCCGTTTTTGAGGGTTTTGTCAAGAGTATATAAGTAGTGAGACAAAAATAAGATGACAACTAATTGGATTCTATTTTTATTTCACTACTTAGCTGTGTTCTACTAGACATTATTCTAGTAAATCGCCTCAAAAAGCGTCGCCAATGCTGGTTTATAGATTTGATGCTTCCCTTCAAAAGTGGAGGTTTTAAAATTCAGCTCGAATTGCTGCATAATAGCATACTGCTTTTCTAATACTTGATCTTTGATAAATTGATCTTCTGTACCATACAACCAAAATAATTGCTGCGCATTAAAATAGTCTCGTTGTTCCGAAAAATCTAAATCATCAGGCAAACTTCCTGCCCACAGCACAAGCGTATCAAAGCGAGGCTGATTTTGCAGCATCCAGCGCATTTGAGTGGCACAGCCTTGTGAAAAACCAAAGAGAATTATTTTCACATCAGCAGGCATTTTAGTGGTATATTGGTCATAAATCGTTTGGAGATAATTGCAATAATCGGCTATTTCATCCAAGCGATTGCCGCGTGTCATCCAAGAAGCTACCACATCTCCTGTGAAGCCGCCCCAATAAAAACGCGACAAACCTTCTGGAGCTACTACAAATACATCTTCTCGCGCAATCGCTTCAAATTTATGAATAAATCGAGCTGCCGCTTGCCCATAGCCATGACAAGCAAGCACAAAATAACGAGTCTGCTTAGAAGCCGTGCCAATTGTATAATAATGTGCAGTTCGTGGCACTTCCAGTGCATGTGCATTTACTAAATTATCATTCATTTTTCATTAAAATTATATATTCTCTTTGAAAAGGTGGCAAAGGTAGTTCGTAATGATTTCAGAAAAAAATGTATGTTTGCTAGAACGTTGAAAAGATGTAGCAAAAATTGCATCAAAAATGAGCATCTAACTATGCCAAAACAAAAAACAGACGATCTTATACAGTTAATTAAGTCTTTAACGAGGGCCGAAAAGCGGCATTTCCGTTTGTTTGTGAAACGCAATCAAGCATCGGATGATATTTTATTTCTAAAATTATTCGATTTTTTAGATAAACATCAGGAATATGATGAAGCGAAAATTTTGAAAAAATTGCCTGCTATCAAAAAACGGCAATTGTCTAATTTAAAGGCGCATTTATATAAGCAACTACTTATCAGTTTACGCTTACTCAATAAAAATCATAATGTCGATGTAGACATTCGTGAATCTATTGATTATGCCCGAGTGCTTTACAATAAAGGACTTTATAAACAAAGCTTAGATATTCTAGATAAAACAAAAACAAAAGCCTATAGCGCAGATCGGGGCTTATTAGCTTTAGAAATTATTGGTTTCGAAAAACATATTGAATCGCAATATATCACAGGCAGTATAGCAAGTCGAGTAGATCATTTGACAAACGAATCCGAAGCTTTATTTAGAGCTTCTCTACGAAAAGACACCTTATCTAGTCTTGCATTACAACTCTATAGTCGCTATCTGAAAACGGGCTATGTTCGGAATGAACAGGACTTTGAGCAAGCTAAAGCGTTTTTTCAAGAAAATCTACCTGATTATAAAGTTGAAGATTTAGGTTTTTTAGAAAAGATATATTGGTATCAAGCGCATCTTTGGTACAACCATATCACGCAAAATTTTGCATTTAGCTACAAAAATGCTCAGCAACTTGTCAATATCTTTCATGAACGTCCCGAAATGATAGAGATTGAGTTGCCTCTCTATCTCAAGAGCTTGCATTTACTTTTAAATACACTCTTCCATGTACAGCATTATGAGAAATTCGTAGATACGCTGAATCTACTTGAAGATGCTAAGAAACAATACAATGTTCAGCAGATAAAAAATGTAGAAGGACTCTACAATATGTATATCTATATTCATCGCATCAATAAGCATTTCTTAGAAGGCTCATTTGAAGAAGGTACAAAATTGATGCCCGAACTAGATAAAGCCATACAAGAAGATATTTATAATTGGGATGAACGCCGCGAAATGGTCTTCAATTATAAAATAGCTTGCATGTATTTTGGAGCAGGTAATCATGGCGAGGCGATTGATTATTTAAATCTCATTATAAATCAACGTAATCCTGATTATCGACAAGATATTCAATGTTTCGCGCGTATTTTGAGCTTGATCTCACACTACGAACTCGGTAATGAACGCTTGGTAGAATACCAAATAAAATCAGTTTATCGTTTCCTTGCCAAAATGAAGGATTTGCATGATGTACAACGCGAAATTTTCCGCTTTTTGCGCCGCACACCACGTATGCGCACAGGGCAGATTCGTGATGAATTTATTACTCTAAAAACGAAATTGGAAGAAGCAAGAGCAAAACCCTACGAACGCAGACCGTTTTTGTATTTTGATATTATTTCATGGCTAGAAAGTAAAATTGATGGTAAAGAAGTAGGTGAAGTTATTAATCAAAAATTTTTAGAACGAGAAGGAAAAGAAGCTTAGGGCTTTGATGTTATCTACTTACCAGATACACATGAAAATATCGAACGTTCAAATGACATATCAAGCATTGCAGCAGCAGGTTCGGAAAGCAAATTCAA
>CALGLY010000182.1 GCA_937959095.1 uncultured Saprospiraceae bacterium | reverse complement strand
TTATGCGGGTTTCAAAGCAAAAACTATGAACAAAACCTCTCTCTCAAGAATGTACATTTATTTATTTCGCGTTCCTTATTCTTGTGAGTTGCTTATATCTTTGATTTTTGAGTGGAAAAGAAGCGAATAAAACGGATATATATTTATTGGTTGATGCACTAGGATAAGGTAGTTGTTCTAATACTTAAAATTCGTAGGGGTGGATTTGCGTTTGGAATTTATGAGGAGATTATTTTTTACCAGCTCCCTAAAGTTGAAATTCTTCGGACGCTTCCAAAAATGTCCGAAGAATAAAGTTCTTATTTCCAAAAGCGTAAAGCTAACACCTCCAAGGCTAAGAACAACAAAGCCAACATCAAGCACCAACGCCATAATACTACGCCTTGGCTACGCTCTCCAATCAATTGTCCAAAGTCCGCGCGTGCGGTAGCATCTATGATATTGACTTGTTCACCGACTAAGTCTTTTAAATCCGATTCATTGTAATATTGCAAATCGGATTCCTTGCGGTCGTAGTTGAAGCCGTATTTAGCTAGGGTTTCTCCTTGATTCAAGAAGAGGTTGTAGTAGCCCGCTTTTTTAACTTGGTCATTTACGCCCAAAAATACTTTTGAACCTACAATGCGTTGTTCAGGGATGAATTCGTCGCCTGTACCACGTAACTTATAGACTTGTTCCGTTTCGGATATGGTATGGTTTGCTTCTAGGACTTCATCTTGTCCGATGGTGTAGGCAATACGCGCTTCTTTGCCGCTAGAAATTGCCATTTTGAAAAGCATCGGTACAAAGATTTCACCATTTCGAATCAGGTCATTGTATTCATCCGAAAGTGGTGCAGCACAAAGGTAGAAATTTCCTTGTCCTGCTTGATATTTCGTCATAAAGGCACTTCCATCACGGTAAGTCAGTAGAATTTCTTCCTTGCGACTTGCGAAGCGACTTAGTTTGTAATTTCCTTGTGTATTAGGCAGTTTTAAGTTCGCCCCACGATTTTCAAAGACATCATTGAAGACAAATTCTGCTGTATTGATGCGTCCAACGCTGCGTTCTTGCTTTTCAAATGTCCCTAAATTATTAGCAGGAAACGAATTGAGGAAATTATTGTATGTCCCTACATTCGCACCGAAAGCAGGGAAAACAACTACGTTTCCACCATTCACCACATATTGATTCAGTTCCGATGCCAAGCCCGATGAAACCGCCTTCACATCATTCAATACAATCAATTCATAATTAGAAAAGCTTGAATAATCCAAGCTGCGGCTTAGGGCATTATCTAGCTTAAAATAAGTTGCGCCAGAAAATGCTGCTGATAAAAAGCGATTCGCCGCCGATTCATTCACCGATAAGACATTGATTTCTTCTGCTACATTGAAGGTGAAGAAATAACTATCATCAAACTGCACCGGATAATCTGTGATTTGTAATTCTGCCTCGTGGAAGCCTGTCTTTAGGATGGTGATATTTGCAGTATCGGTCACGGTTTCGCCTGCTTTTATGGAAAGTGTCCCCACGGGCTTCACTTGTCCGCCATAGTTGAGCGATAGGCGCACATTTTCCACATCTTCATTGCTCCAATTTCGTACGCGAACCAGCAAAGGATTGGTCTGATTGACCAATTGCACAGGAGCTTCAAACCAAGCCGAATCTATACTTATATTTTTCTCTTGCACCGATTGTAATGGCACTAGATTTACTTCTGTTAGGGTGTCTGTCCAAGTACTTAATCCTTCCGTTACATTGCGCTGAAAATCGGAAATGAGATAAGTTACTTTATTCTCTGCATCATCTGTATTGAGGGCTTGTTCTTGGCGCGTGAGTACCATGTCGAGGTTGCGAACGGCTGGCGTGATCGCTAATTCTTCTACGAAGGAAAGGGCATCTTCCTTACTCACCATGCGCTGGTGGCGACCTTCAAAATCGTTGGTCAATACCTGAAAACGATCTTCTTCGGAGTAGGCACTTATGATTTCTCTAGCGCGTTGTTTTGCTTTTTCGAGTAGTGGCACATCGGAACTTAAGGCTTCCATGCTGAACGAATTATCTACGAATACGCTCACGGCTTTTGAGCCTGTTTTTACCTCCACATCTTGCGGAAGAAAAGGCTGTGCAAACGCCAATACGAGAAATGCCAAAGCCAGCATCCGCATCGCCAATACAAGCAAGTTTCGCAACTTGGAACGCGCACTTGTTTCTTCTTTCACCTCTTTCAAAAAACGAACATTGGTGAAATAGACCGTCTTGAACCGACGGAAGTGAAATAAGTGAATGATAATCGGAATGGCAAGTGCCAATAAAGCCCATAAAAAACTCGGAAACAGAAATTCCATTTGTGTTAGATATGAGATATGAGATATGAGATATGAGATTTTTTGAGAAATTATAGGCAAAATTTTCCGTAAAAATTTTGCGCCTAGCGTCTCACGTCTCACATCTTATAATCTTACATCTATAAATTTCAAATAAACTGCGAATTTAAACTATTCTATAACATATTTTCCAGACAAATAGATGCAAACGAGGACAAAGAAATTTGAATAAAAATAGAGTAATCAACTCTGCACCCCTAGCAAATACAGCAAACAAGCCGAAGAAGGCTATAAATTTAAGCATGCCACTTAAAAAAAACGTATATTGCATAGACCACAGCAAAATTTAATCCTGGTTATTAATTCCTAATACTATTTTGAGTACATCCAAATACTCCTAATCTAAAAGCGGTACTAATATGAAAAACAAAATTTTACTTTTAGCATTTTTAAGCACCGTTACACTTACTGCTTTCACTACTTATGGAAGCTGGCGAATTGCAGAAGACTACGCTATTAAATTTAGCGGATCAGGTGCAACGGGCACTTTTAGTGACTTGCAAGGCACTATTATTTTCAATCCCAATAGTCTAGGAACGTCTAAAATAGCAGTGAGTGTAGCTGCTAATACGATTTCGACAGGCAATAGCATTCAGGATAAGCACGCACGAGGCAAAAATTGGTTCGATGTCGAAAAACATCCTCAAATCAAATTCACTTCTAAGCAATTTATAAAAGCAGAAAAAGGCTATAAAGTGCTTGGGGAGTTGGAAATGCACGGCGTGACGAAAGAATTAGCAATTCCATTTACCTTTACGAATAGTCCAAGTGGCGGTATTTTTGAGGGAAAAGTAAATGTCAATCGCTATGATTTTGGGATAAAAGGTCCAATTATGGCAGTGACCGTGGCACGAGATTTTGAAGTTACGCTGCGTGTGCCTGTTACGCGTTAAAGTGATAAACTGTTTAGAGATTACAAGTTACCACCCAAGAATAGACCACAAGATTTTGGTTTTTTGGGGTTATACAGGGTGCGGCGTTCCTTAGGGAATGTCGTTACCCTTTTTTTAGGTCTATTCGTTTTCTATATCTTATTAAAAAAACAAATTCGACCCAACTCTTTTTGATTTTTCAACTGTTTTTACAAAGTGATCGTAAAATACAAAACCATGAGATTTTAAGTGAATTGTATTTTGCCTAAGAAGCCTATATGAGACATCCTTTTTGTAGGATGAACTCATGTATAATCTCTATAAGGGAATTTGTAAAAAATAATCTACCAGTTGGGCAGGATAATTGTCCGCCTAAAAAACATAAAAAATAGTTCCGTAACTATGGCTATGCAACGATTTTTTAAATTCTTTACGCGAAAAATCCTTTCTGTCGAACTGGTAGGTTATTCTATACAAACTCCCTAACTCCCTAAAAAATATTGATCTTTTATACTCCAAACTGTCGAAGGTGATGATCAATATGTTTGAAAGCAAAGCGACTCACTTGTTCACTATTCATCTTGCCGAAGAAGGGATGTACAAAATCAGTGTAATCAGCTGCCTTTTTCGTCAAATACTGATCGAGTAGGGTTATCCAAAGTTGCTTTTCTGTTTCTACATTACCTGTGCCAGTTATTTTTAGTTCAGGATGTGTTGGATTGTTCTTGTCCATTGGATTATCATCTTTGATGTTAGATTTTAAAGCCATCTTTCCAAAGATTCTACCCATAAATATGCGTCGGAATTTCTTTTCACGGAGCAGTAGTTTTTCGTTTTCGGTGCAGTGTTTTAGCATTTGATAGACGTTCATTTTGCCCCATTGTGCTTCGGCATTGCTATTGATATTGTTGATTCTTGTTTTTAGGTCTGCTACTGTTTGTGGATGGAATATATCTCTCATGTCGCTTTATTTTTTGAATTTGAAAAAGGATGAAATTCTTGAAAGCCCTAGCTTTCGTCATGTAGGGCTTTCAAGCGATTAGTGATTTAATTGATTTCTACATATCAAATACCATGACATCGCGGATTTCTACTTTGCCACCATCTTCTAGTACTGGGCAACCTTGTGCTAATTGTACGGCATCATCTAGATCATCTGCTTTCACAAGGATGTAGCCACCTACGATTTCTTTTGCTTCTGCATAAGGGCCATCTGTGAGAATCGCATCTTTAGTAATTGTGTGTCCTTCATAACCTAGTGCATCCGACTTTATAAATTTGCCTTGTGCTGCGATGCCACCAATCCAATCAT
>CALGLY010000181.1 GCA_937959095.1 uncultured Saprospiraceae bacterium | reverse complement strand
TTTTGAACCATATAAGGCATATAAGTAAAACTCTTAAATGTCCTTATATGCCTTATATGGTTACTCAAAACATATTAAGCTACCGCATACTGCTGCTCATAATATTTTTGATATGCGCCAGAAGTGACATTATCTAACCACTCTTGATTGGATAAGTACCAATCTATCGTTTTGCTTAGTCCTTCTCTGAATTGCAAAGATGGCTCCCAGCCTAATTCTTCTTTTAATTTGGTAGCATCAATCGCATAACGCATATCATGGCCTGCACGATCTCGTACGAAACTGATTAGTTTTTCAGAAGTTCCTACTTCGCGGCCTAGCTTTTCATCCATTTGGCGGCAAAGCTCCCTGATAAGGTCAATATTTCGCCACTCATTATGTCCTCCGATATTATAAGTGTCGCCCATTTTTCCTTTATGGAAAATTAAATCAATCGCTGCGGCATGATCCTCTACATACAACCAATCTCGAACATTGATCCCTTCGCCGTAGACAGGCAGTGCCTTATTATTGCGGATGTTATTTATGAAAAGTGGTAATAATTTTTCTGGAAATTGGTATGGCCCATAGTTGTTAGAGCAATTAGAAATAACGACTGGCAACTTATAGGTGTGATGATAAGCACGCACTAAATGATCGGAACTTGCCTTTGATGCAGAATAAGGACTGCGAGGGTCGTAAGGTGTATCTTCTAAGAAAAAGCCTTCATTGCCTAGCGAACCATATACTTCATCCGTAGAGACATGATAGAAAAGCTTCCCTTCGTAATCGCCTTTCCAAAATCGGCGAGCTGCATCTAATAAAGTAGCTGTGCCGAGTACATTTGTCTTAATAAAAATAAGTGGGTCGGAGATAGATCGATCTACATGCGACTCTGCGGCAAGATGAATAACACTATCAAATTTATACTGCTCAAATAGAGCATAGATTTGGTCGTGGTTGGTAATATCTGCACGCTCAAATGCATAATTAGGGTAGTGTTCTATGTCTTTAATGTTTTCGAGATTTCCTGCATAGGTCAAATTATCGAGGTTCACGATTTTGTATGCAGGATATTGTTGTACAAGGCGATGTACTAGATGGGAACCAATAAAACCAGCACCACCTGTCACTAAGATTGTTTTGTCAAATTGCATGTTCATGAATACTATAGTTCATAAGAAATAGGAAAATCTTTGACAATTTTCACCTACTGCAAAATCATCAAAGAGATAAGTAAGTACGGGGACATTAGCGGTCAAATAATCACTATCCGATTTTGTCCGTTACTTGGGCAATGCTCAATCCATTATTCTTAAGTAATTCTCAAGGAATAATGGATTGAACATTGCTAAAAAGAAGCTAGGCTTTTAAATTATCATACCTGCGCCTACTGTATTATTAGTGCCTTCGTCTATCAGAATCACACTACCTGTAATACGATTTTTACGATATTCATCTACAAATAATGGCTTTGTAGTACGCAATACCACACGTGCAATATCATTCATTCGTATTTCCTTATCTTCTAAGTCGCGGTGCAAGCTATTAATATTTAGTTTGTAGCGAATTTCTTTCACTACACAACGTGCCTCTTGCGTAGTATGCATAATCGTATACTTACCACGTTCTTGTAGTGGACGATCACTAAACCAAGAAATCATTATTTCTAAGTCTTGTGTGATCTCAGGCTGGTTATTCACCCGTACAATCATATCTCCTCGACTCAAATCCAAATCATCCTCTAGCAAGACTGTTACGGACATTGGCGGAAAGGCTTGCTCTAGTTCTCCATCAAAGGTGTCGATTTTTGCTATTTTGGTCGTGAAACCAGATGGCAGTAACATCACTTCATCTCCCTTTCGCATCACACCACCAGCGATACGACCTGCATAGCCGCGATAATCATGATGTTCATCCGTATTCGGACGTACTACGTATTGCACCGGAAAACGAACATCTATCAGGTTGTGATCACTTCCGATATGTACATTCTCTAAGTAGTACATCAGTGTTGGTCCATCGTACCAAGCTGTTTTATCCGAGCGATGTACTACATTATCTCCTTTCAAAGCAGAAATTGGAATAAAATGCACATCTACGACATCTAGCTTTGAAGCGAAGTTTTCAAATTCTTCTTTGATTGCTTCATAAGCTTCCTCTTTATAGTCCACCAAATCCATCTTATTCACACAAACCACCAAGTGCGGAATCTGCAACAAAGAAGCAATAATGGCATGACGACGCGTCTGCTCCACTACGCCATTTCGAGCATCTATCAAAACCAATGCTACATTGGCTGTAGATGCGCCCGTCACCATATTTCGTGTATACTGAATATGACCTGGCGTATCCGCAATAATGAATTTTCGCTTTGGCGTAGCAAAATAGCGATAGGCTACATCAATCGTTATTCCTTGTTCGCGTTCCGAGCGCAAGCCATCTGTCAATAAGGCTAAATTCACACCTTCCTCTCCTCTACGCTCGGTAGTTTCTTTTAGTTTCTCGTATTGATCTTCAAAAATGGACTTACTATCATATAGCATTCGTCCGATAAGGGTACTTTTTCCATCATCTACGCTCCCTGCTGTGGTAAAGCGTAATAGTTCTGAATTTTCTATTGAGATACTCATTTCTTTTTAGCTATTAGCTGTTGGCTGTTGGCTGTTAGCCACTTCTCAAACTACTCTATATTTCACTTTAGCCACCAACATTTATGATTTCACTTTCAAACGATAAGTATTTGCCTGCTTTTGGAAAATTCTTATTTGAGAAAGTATGGATTCTATATCTTTATTTTCTAAATATCCGACTGTAAGACATATAAGTAATTGTGTTTCTAACTCGAATGCAGAACCTATAGCAATCTCAAGAAATCTTGCTAATTCAATTTTACTTTCTCGACTACAACCTTCTGCAATATTAGAAGGAATCGAAACAGCACATCTACACATCTGAGATTTCAAACCAAATTTTTCTGTATTCGGCAATTTTTCTATCAGTAAATAAGTCCCTTTGACTATTTGCATTCCTGATCGCCAAATATCTAGTCTTTTGAAATCTCTCATAACTTATATGCTTTTTGCTACTAGCTTTTGGCAATTGGCAGAACCTAGCCAATTGCTAATAGCCAATTAGCCAACAGCCTAAAAATATCCCTTCTTCTTGCGATCTTCCATAGCGGTTTCGGAGCGTTTATCATCCGAGCGGCCACCGCGTTCTGTTACGCGAGTAGTAGATACTTCTTCTATGACAGCATCTAAAGTAGTAGCTTCTGATTTCCACACACCAGTACAAGTCATATCTCCCATAGTACGGCAACGTACCATCATTTCTTTCAATTCTTCTTCTGGACGACGTGGCGTAAATTCATTATCTGCCAATAGAATGCCATCGCGTTCAAAAACCATACGTTTATGTGCATAATATACACTTGGTAATGGCACATTCTCAATAGCAAGATATTGCCACACATCTAATTCCGTCCAATTACTGATTGGAAAGACACGGAAATGTTCGCCATATTGTTTCTTGCCATTAAAAAGATTCCAAAGCTCTGGACGCTGATTTTTAGGATCCCATTGTCCGAACTCATCTCTATGAGAGAAGAAACGCTCCTTTGCACGGGCTTTTTCTTCATCGCGACGCGCACCACCTAAGGCAGCATCGTATTTCCCCTTTTCTAACTCATCTAGTAGAACAGCTATCTGCAAACCATTTCGACTTGCATTATACCCCTTCTCTTCTGTCACCATTCCTTTATCAATCGCTTCTTGTACAGAACCTACGATGAGTCGTACGCCTAAACGTTCCACTAAATCATCACGGAAGGTGATCGCTTCTGGAAAGTTATGCCCAGTATCAATGTGTAATAATGGAAATGGAATACGCCCTGGATGGAATGCCTTTTGTGCCAAATAAGTCATCAGGATAGAGTCTTTCCCTCCTGAAAACATTAACACAGGATTCTCAAATTGAGCTGCTACTTCGCGGAGTATGAAAATGGATTCTGACTCCAACTCTCGCAAATGGTTTAAATTATAATTCATGTCTTTGCCTGCCATTTTTTGCTGCACACTTGGGGAATTATCAATAGGATTTTTCATAACAATGTTATTCAGTTTGACGCGCAATTCCTTCTTTATAGTGAGATACGGTCTAAGATGAATTTATATATCTGCTCTACAGATTCTTCCAAACTTAATTGGTCTGTCCGAATTTCTAAAGCAGGACTATGTGGTGCTTCATAAGGCGAATCGATGCCTGTGAAGCCTTTAATTTCTCCGTTTCGTGCTTTTTTATATAACCCTTTCACATCACGCGCTTCGCATACTTCGAGCGGAGCATTGATATAGATTTCTATGAAATCATCTGCACCAATAATATCTTTTGCAAAAGCACGAATTTCTCGGGTGGGACTTACAAAGGAATTTAAGGTAATAATGCCACTCTGTAGATAGAGTTTTGCTATTTCAGCAATACGGCGAATATTTTCTTTACGATCTTCTAGACTAAAACCTAAGTTACTATTAATACCTGTTCGGATATTATCACCATCTAGCACTTGTGGGAAGTAGCCTTCATTATGTAATTTCCGTTCTAAAGCTTGTGCAATAGTACTTTTTCCAGAACCAGAAAGTCCAGTAAGCCAAAGTACTTTGCTATGTTGTTTGAGGCGTTGTTCTCGATCATCACGTTGTAGTAATCTATCGAAAATAGGATGTATATTAGTTGCTTTTTGCATAGAAAAGCGATTGAATTATTGAAGATAACTGAGGATAAAAGAAAGAACCTACTTTTTGTTTAATACCTTCCGAATAGAACCTCTTGGTATCGTTTGCCAAAGGCGCTCGTGCAAGTAGTATATTATAAGTTTTATAAAAAACTCAATAGCTCCCATTTCAAGAGCTAGGTGAATATCTCCAGTAGTAAAGTAAGCAATACCAATAATAGTGCTAGTAGCTATCACTCGCCACGATAGTGCTTTTAAGATACTTCGTGTGCGGGATTCTTTTTGTACTTCTCCTGCCATTTATCTATAGAATGGGTACAGATAAGCATAAATGAGTGAATGAAAATTGAAATCATTCACTCATTATATAGCTTATAGATTAATTAATTTAAACTGTTACTTCTGCTTCTAATTGGATAGGATTTCGACCAATACTGTGATATGCAAAGCCTAAGTCATTCATGCGTTCTAGGTCGTATAGATTACGTCCATCAAAAATAACTGGCTCTTTCAACAGCTTGCGGATTGCCTCAAAATCAGGCTCTCTAAATGCGCTCCATTCCGTGATGATTGCTAACATATCCGCACCAATAAGTGCTTCGTATTGGTCATCTACCAACTGAATTTTATCGCCAAATTCTTTACCTACATTTTCCATAGCCTCAGGATCATAAGCCTTCACAGTAGCTCCTGCTGCTAATAATCCTTCTATAATGTAAAGTGCTGGTGCTTCACGAATATCATCCGTGTTTGGCTTAAATGCCAAGCCCCATATTCCAATTGTCTTTCCTGTAAGATCATCGCCTAAATAAGCTTTAATCTTAGCGACCATTACTGTTTTTTGGATTTGGTTTACATTCATTACAGATTTCAATATCTTGAAATCGTATTCATGTTCTTCTGCTGTTTTCGCCAATGCTTGCACATCTTTTGGGAAACAACTACCACCATAGCCTACGCCTGGGAATAGGAATCGTTTACCAATGCGATTATCACTGCCCATACCTTTACGCACCATATCTACATTAGCTCCTACTTTCTCGCAAAGATTCGCAATTTCATTCATGAAGGAGATACGTGCTGCTAGGTAAGAGTTAGCTGCATACTTTGTCATTTCTGCTGAACGCTCATCCATGAAAATGATTGGATTACCTTGACGTACAAATGGCTCATAAAGCTGACGCATAAGTGCTTGTGCTTTATTAGAGTTCGTACCAATCACTACGCGATCGGGCTTCATAAAATCATCCACCGCTACTCCTTCGCGTAAAAATTCAGGATTAGAAACTACATCAAATAAATCTTCTGATAAATGTGATGCTAAAGCTGCATGTACTTTCTCTGATGTACCTACAGGCACTGTACTTTTATCGATAACAACTTTATAGTCCTCTATCAGAAAACTAAGTTTATTTGCTACACCTAGTATATAGGACAAATCTGCAGAACCGTCTTCACCTGGAGGAGTTGGTAAAGCGAGAAATATAATTTGCGCATCTTTGATCGCTGCCGCTAAATCTGTAGTAAAATGTAATCTTCCTTGACGTGTGTTACGCTCAAAAAGGACTTCTAAACCAGGTTCATAAATGGGGACTTTTCCGTTTTGCATCTGCTTGACTTTATTCTCATCAATATCTACACAGATGACATTATTTCCTGTCTCTGCAAAACATGTGCCAGTTACTAAACCGACGTAACCTGTACCAACAACTGCAATTTGCATGGAATTACTATTTTTGATTTGACTCACAAAAGTGTTTAAATAATTATTAGCAATAACGGATGTCCTAAATCTTAGTGTGTTTCTTTATGGTTTCGACTCTATTTTGTTGTCCATAGTAATAGAGGATCGGGATTAAATCGGGCAGCATCTTCTTCTCCCCATTCTTCAGTAGAATAAATCAAGTAGCGAATTTTTCTATTAATCAATTCTTCTACTTTATCTACAAGCTTTAAAAGATAAAACTTATCAATATTTCCTACAAAAATAAGATCTATGATAGTGCTATCTAAACCTTGTGCAAATTTCCCACATAAGTAAACTTGCTCTACATCACCTAGGCGTTCAATTACATTCTCAATGATTTTATCAACTCCTACATGCTTTAATACAATATTATGAATTTCATTATACAAAGGATGTTTTATATTAGCACGAAACATCTTTTTGTTTCCATTCATATAAGAAGAAAGCATCTCTGATTGCTCTAATCGATTGAGTTCTAAACGAATCGCATTAGATGATTCACCAAACTCTCCTTCCAGACCTCGTAGATAAGCAGTAGTATTACTATTCAAAAAAAATTTCAACAATAATTTAACTCTTGTCTTAGAAGATATTAGTGTATCTATCATTCTTTTCATAATTGAGCAGTAAAACTACTCAATCTAAATATAATGTACAAATTTTTTATATATAAAAATCATTAAACAATAAGCACTTATCTGTTTTGGAGAATATATTTTTTGTAAAAGGATGCAAGTAATAACATTTTATTTGAACAAATAAACTACTCATTAAAATTTTATATTTTATTTTACAATAAAAATAAAATCTTATTCGCTCATTATATCTCTGAAAATTTTTCTCAATACAAAGAAAAAGCACGCAAAAAATACGCCTAAAAAGCCGCCAAGGATAATTGCTTTGGATTTAGAGTTAGGAACTCTAGACGCAGGAATGATAGGAGCATCAATTATTTGAAAAACAGGAGTCTCATTCCGCAAAGTAAAATCAGCTAGTTCAAGATTCTTAATAGCCTCTCCATAAGCAGTGGCTGTAATCGTTTGATCTACCCGTAATCCTTCCAAACGAATTGAAGATGTATTGTCCAATAACTTCCGATTAGTATCAGAAAATTTTGCGATAGAATATCGGATTGATTGAAGGCGATTTTGTAAGGAATCGGTTTTAGCCTTTAAGGTAAAATAAGTATTATATTGAGGCTCAATAGCACGAGAGACATAATACAAACTCAATCTATTGTAAACTGTATCCAAAATCTGAATAGATAATTCTTCTGATTTACAAACCGTGTTAAGTATTAAAACCTTGGTATCATCATCATAGCTAGGAAGCAATATAGGATCAACACTTTTATTACCAATAATTTGACTATACACGTTGAGTAAAGCCGTATTCTCTATGCGATCAAAAAGTGCTAGACTATCTCTTTGAAAGTAAAAACCGTTTAATCCAACATTTTCAGCCCATTTATCATGAAAGTCATAAAGGTCGATAATATGATTAGCGATATAATCCTCCTTATCTCCTAATTTTGTTTTCACAAACATAACCTCTTGTAAAATGTTTCTTGACTTAGATAAAGCTATTATCTTATCTAGATTATACTTGCCACCGCTACTGCCCCCACCAAGTCCAAACTGCCCTAATAGAGAACCAATTCCGCCACCTTTACCACTTTCATCTTCATTTATCATGAAAGTTAATCTAGATCTATAATTAGTTTCTGCCAAAAAAGCATTAGCTAAAAATAATGATGCTCCTAAAATAGCTGCAGCAATAATCCAAAACTTATTCTTCCACAGGTTTTTCCAATATTCCTGGAGCTTCAATATCAACTCTTTTATCGTAATTTCATCATTATGAAATGTAGATTGGTTTTGTTCTTGTGCAGCTTCTTTGCTCATATAGATTAAAATTTATTTTAAAGCTGTGCAAATGTAAGTCGAATTGCTGAAAGATTAATTGTAAGGTTTTTAAAAAATGTGCTTTTAAGGGAACTACTTATCCTATAAAACTGTTTCCGCTATTGAATAAACCAATTAATTTACCTAAATTACTCCTAATATTAAATAACTCTCCCAATTTGAGGTGTTTGAAATGTGTAGATAAAATCTCTTCGACAATTCCTTTCAGTGAGCAAGTATGGAGGAGCTAATGAAATTAACAACAAACTATGTCTAAATTAAAAGGCAAAAAATTGACTGCACCGCAGTTGAGACAAGAAATTACCAAATTATTCCAACGACACAACAAAAAGCGATTCAATGCAAAACAAATAATCAAAAAACTACGGGTATCCAATAGTAAAGATGCCGCACAAGATGCCTTAGATAAACTAACAGAAAAAGGTATTCTCTCTCCTATTTCAGATAATAAATTCAAACTAAATAAGGCAAATGAAGCTGTACAGGAGCGTGAAATGCACATCGGGCGCGTGGATATGACACGCACTGGCTCTGCCTATATTGTATGTGACGATTTAGAAGGAGATATACATGTAGCGGCAAAACGCACCAATAGCGCACTCAATGGCGACATTGTGAAAGTAGCGACTTGGACACCGCGCGGACGACGCAAAATGGAAGGAGAAATCGTAGAAGTAAAAGAACGCGCTCGCGAACATTTCATTGGTACGATACGCCTGACGAGCAAATATGGCATTGTAATGTCCGATGATCCGAATATGTCGATGGACATTATGGTGAAACACGAAGACACCATGGAAGCAAAGGAAGGTGAACTCGTGGTCGTGAAAATAACCGAATGGCCAGAACGCCACAATCACAGCCCTGTAGGGCATGTGACATCGGTGCTAGGCAAATTAGGGGAGAGCGATGCTGTGATGAAAAGCATTCTGATAAACAATGGCTTCGATTTGGAATTCCCTGCGGATGTAATCGCAGAGTCGGAACAACTGAAAGATACAATTACAGAAGCTGACCTCGCTATGCGTAGAGATATGCGCGAGGTAACGACCTTCACGATTGACCCAGATGATGCGAAAGATTTCGATGATGCACTTTCTTTGCGTTATCTCGAAAAAGGAGAATATGAAATAGGCATTCACATCGCGGACGTGACGCACTATGTACAGCCAGGTACAGCTTTGGATAAGGAAGCTTTAGAGCGTTCTACTTCAGTATATCTAGTGGATAGAGTGCTACCAATGCT
>CALGLY010000180.1 GCA_937959095.1 uncultured Saprospiraceae bacterium | reverse complement strand
ATGCCACGCGTTCCCACACTGCTTTCGTGAATTTTCGATGGACTACTTCTGGCGTTTCTGTAAAGTATTCGTGGGCATCATAAATGCTTTTTTTATTGCGTAGTCGTTTCACTAAAAAGGTAGGCAAAATCGTATCCAAATCTACTGCATAGAGCAAATCGGATTGTTGGGCAAGTAAAAAAAAGAAAAGTCGAATATTGTATTCGATATAAAAGAACTTCCCTTTCTGAAAGAAGCATTCTAGTCGCTTTTGCTGATAAGGTTGCTTGTTGAATGGCTTTGATTTTGGTAGTTTTCGTCCTACTAAAAGTATTTCATGTCCCGCTTTGGCTAGGCTCGTGCAAATACGTATCATACGTTGATCGTAGGTCAAATCCGTGGTGACGGTGCAGATTATTTTCATGCCAATTTTGTAGCAGGTAAATTGATTTCAAAACTCGACCCTTCATTGAGTTTGCTGATTACATTTATCGCGCCTCTATTGAGTTCTACGAGTTCATGTACCAAATGCAAGCCTAAACCTGTACCTTCTTCGCCTCCTGTACCTTCTTCGCTTTTATCTTCTTTTAATAAGAAAATATCTTTTAATTTTTCTGGAGAAATCCCGGTTCCATTATCTTTCACTTGCAATTTTATATTATCATTTTCAGCTACTGCTATTATTTCTACTCTTCCGTTTTCTGCTGTAAATTTTATAGCATTATCCACTAAATTTCGGACAATTGTGAGGAGTGTATTCCTATCTGCATAGACTTTTATTCCTTTGACTATACTAGGTATAAGGCTAATATTTTTGTCTTTGCTTGCTTTTTGGAAAATAGCTATTGTCTCTTCTACCAAGCTTACTAAATCAATTAATTCTGGATTATAAGGCAATACATTTTTCTGCATCAAGGCCCAATTAAGTAAATTATCCGTGAGTTTATTTAAAGCCATTGCATCTTTTTCGATACCATCACCCAAAGCACTCAAGGTTTTATAATCTTGCTTTTGAATTAAATAGTTTACTTTCTTGCCGATACCCCGAAAAGCTAAAACGGGTTTTCGCATATCATGCCCAATAATCGCAAATAAGCGATCTTTGGTAAGATTGAGTTCTTCTAACCGTATTTTTTGTTTGTTGATAAGGCGATTTTTTCGGCGCGAATTCAAAAAAGAAAAAAGGCTAATAAGAGCGGACAAAGCAATACCGAAAATCGCAATTAGATAGGCTTGATTTCGACTAGCCAACAATTGATTGTTACTAAGTAATTCTTGATTATCCGTATTCAGCGTATTTATGGTTGCTTCTTTTTCTGTAGTTTCATAGATTGTATTGAATTCTTCTGCGGCTTTTCGAGCAGTGATTTGTAAGACACTATCTTGATAAATGGAATATTGCTTACGGTGATATAAAGCAGAATCAAGTTCATTTTTTTTTTCATAAATTTCACTAAGATTCAGATGGGTTTCACGCTGATTTACTAAGGCTACGGAATTATAACCACTTTCTTGTTCCGCTTGGCTAATTGATTTATTAAAATATAAAATAGCCGAATCAAGTTGCCCTTTTTCCTTATGATAGAGTCCTATACTTTCATAAGAACTTGGTAATACCGTAAGTTGTTCTCCACTATTTAGAGCTAAAAATTCTGCACGCTGATAATATAGTTTTGCGGTATCTATTAAATTTTCCGATAAGTAAATATCCCCTAAATAGCTTGATAAATATTGTACATTTAATAAATCTGATTCTGCTGCTGAAAGCACAAGTGCTTGATGAAAAAAGGATTTAGCAGAATCTAATTTTTCGAGATTTGCGTAAGAGAGTCCTTTTATTTTTAGGGCATCTGCTTTTTGTAGCGAAGAAGTTTCAGAAGCTGTAATTATTCTATTGGCATAGGTAATAGTGTAATCATAATCTTGTATAACAAACATCACTTTTGCAAAATAGAGATAGATTTTATGCCTATCATTTTTGCAATTTGTTTTTTGACAAAGTTCCAAAGCCTCTTCCAAATACTTGATAGCAGAAGCATTATCCAATAAATCCTCACGAGCATATAAAGACTTAGAAAGGATGAGTTTTATTAACCCAAGCGTATCTTTTTTTTGTTTTAAATATTGTTCTCCTTCTGTTATATATTTTTCATAGAGTTCAAGATCAACAAAGGTGATATTATGTACCATTCTCCCATAAACATAACTTAAGTGCCTGTGGCTATTAAGTTCTTTAGCAAGGGCTAAATAATCTTCTGTATACTTTACGTAAGTTTCTGCATCCATCGAATAGATGGCGGTATAAGCCAAATCTTCTAATACGGCAAAGCGAGAACTATCTTCGGGCAAAGCACTTAGAGCCAATCGAAGACTATCCATTTTTTTGGTTGCTTCATCAAACTCATCTTGTGCTTGCAAAAGATTTGTAACACATAGCAAGAGGGGGAGAAATAAGATGCGATACTTCATAAGCCATTATTAAAATAATAGAGGCAGTACCCAATAGGCCACCACACTTATCAGCAAGATAGCAATAAGATTTAAAATAATTCCTGCCCGAACCATATTGGATACACTCAACTTCCCCGAAGCAAAAACAATTGCATTCGGTGGCGTAGACATCGGAAGCATGAAGGCATAACTCGCTGCTAAAGTAACAGGAATGGTCACTTCCAAAGGCGCAATATTAGCAGCATCCGCAATACCCGCCACTACAGGCAAAAAGACCGTAACCAAAGCCACATTCGACATGATTTCAGTAAGGAACAAGGAGATAGCCGCCAAGCCAATAATGACTAAAAAACTTGTATTTTCTAAGCCTGAAAATTGCTGCCCAACGAGTTCTATCAAACCCACCTTAGCAAGTGCCGCTGCAAGACTCAAACCTCCACCAAAGAGCAACAAAATGCCCCAAGCTAACTTAGATGTATCTTTCCATTCGAGGATATATTCGGTTTTATCAAAATTGACAGGTACCACGAAAAGAGCAATCGTAGCAATCAAAGCAATCGTAGCATCCGAAAGGGCAAGAAAGGGGAAAAACTGATTCAGTTGCGCCCTAAAAATCCAAGATAGCGCTGTGCAAACAAAAATAACAAGCGTCCGTTTTTCGCCTTTGGAGAGTTTTCCGAGGCGTTGCACTTCGCTTTTTATCAAGTCCGCCGCCCCCGAAAATTGCCCTAAGCCATTCGGAAATAACAAACGAACATTTACAAAATAAGTAATCACTAACAACACTGCCGCCAGAGGCAAGGCAAACAGCATCCAAGTAGCAAAGCTAATTTCTAGGTTATAGGTTTCGGACATAAAGCCTGCAAAAACGACATTTGGAGGCGTACCAATAAGCGTAGCCGTGCCGCCAATATTCGCTGCATAAGCAATACCTAGCATCAGCGTGAGTGCAAAATTTCGGATTCCTTTGGCTGGATATTTTCCGTCTTCGGAGGTCAATAATTGAATAACAGAGGTTGCAATTGGTAGCATCATAATCGTGGTAGCCGTATTACTAATCCACATACTTAGCAGCGCAGTAGCAAGCATAAAACCAAGCACAATTCTATTGGCATTTGTGCCTACAAAGCCTACAATATTGAGGGCGATACGCCGATGCAGATTCCAACGTTCCATCGCTACAGCAAGCATGAAACCACCCATGAAGAGAAATACAATTGGATTGGCATAAGGGGCGGCGGCTTCTTTCATCGTCTGTACACCTAGCATCGGGAGTAAAATCATAGGAAGCAAGGCAGCTACCGCAAGCGGCACGGCTTCTGTCACCCACCAAATAAGCATAAAAGCAGCCAATGCTAATACGCCCCAAGCTTCCTGACTCAAAGGTGCAGGTGGGGAGATAAGCAATAAAATTCCAAAGACTACTGGCGCGAGAAATAAGCCTATTTTTTTGTGCAGCATAATAGTTCTTTTAACGGTCGCCCTACGGGCTTGACGATGGACGGAGGACGATCGTAAATCTTCGATTTACTTGACAGGAAACAGAAAATTTACTTTTCATAAAAAAGCTAACTCATCCTCCGCTGCTCTTGATGACAGCAAAACACAAGAAAAGAAAAAGAAAAAGAAAAAATCTCCGTACCTCCGTATTCAAGCTTAAATTTTAGTGTGCACAACCAATTCTACGCGCCGATTCTCCTCTTTCGAGCGAGATTCTTCATCTTGCTCCCCACGTCCCTCCATATATACTTTACTCACTTCCAGTCCTTCGCCTTGCAAAAAGCTAGCTACATTCTTTGCGCGTTCTTCGGAAAGTTTCAGGTTATAAGCATCCGCACCCACATAGTCTGCATAGCCAATAATCTCTATTTTGGTAATTTTATTAAAATCCAATTTATTGACAAATAGCTCTAAGCTACGCTTATTCTGATTGTCTAATTTGCTTGTATTATTGTCATAATAAAGACTGTGCGTATACACTTTTCCTAGCGTAACCCCGATTGGTGCTATTTTTCGTACAGGCTTTATTGGTTTCTTCGTTTCTTCTAAAGCACTCATACCCGACTGCAATACGATTTCTATCGTGTGCAAATCGCGATTATCCGAGAACGGAATATCAAAAGTTTGGTCATAAGGTCGATAGCTAATCTGATTTACTTCTGTGCGCAAGCGTTGATTGGCAGGAAAACAGACAAAAAAGCGGCCTTCTATATCTGTTTCCATCGTTCTGTTTGGCATCTTAACCGTCGTCACTACAGGTAATCCAAGCTCGTCTTTCACATAGCCTTCCACGAAGGTCATAGGATCAGTGAAAAGCTGTGCGGGTAATTGAAATTTATAAATATCCATGCCGCCATAGCCCCCTTCTCTATCGGAAGCGAAATAGCCAATGTTTCCATCCGCAGATAGAAAAAAGCCAAGCTCGCGTGCCGAAGAATTAACTGGAGGTCCAAGGTTTTTTGCAGGAGACCATTTTCCATTATAATTCATTCGAGAAAATAAAATGTCTTGTTCTCCCATCCCTATGTGTCCTGTGGATGAAAAATAAAGCACCTTACCGTCACTCGTAATAAAAGGCGCTTCTTCATCTCCTTCGGTATTGATACTTGCTCCCATATTTCCTGGATTACTCCAAGTACCGTCACTCTGAAGGCGACTCACCCATATATCTGTTCCTCCGAAACCTCCTGCTCTATTACTCGCAAAATACAAGGCATTCCCATCGCAACTAATAGATGCTTGAGAGTCCCATTTTTCCGAGTTCGGATAACCCTCCACAGAGTTTGTTTCTTTGATTTTTTTGCCTTCTACAATGGCTTCCCAAATATCACATGTTCCTTGCACTTGGTCGCGATTGCAAGCGGTGAAATACATCTTTCGTCCATTCCGAATGAAGGTACTCATCCCTTCGTTTTTACCTGTATTGAAGCTCCCAATGGATTGCCCAGGCAACCACGCATCCTGACGAATAGTGCTGTAGTAAAGATCTTCGTCCTTTTGTTCGCCTTTGCGTTTGGTATAAAATAACAATTCATAATCATTCGATACGAAGGGGAAATACTCGTCCGCTTTGGTATTCACAGCAGGCCCAAGATTGACCACTTCTGGAATATTCAGATAATTGATAGAATCGACAGACATTTTGCAGGCGAGAATATCTTTAGGTAGTTTATCGAGGTACTTTATCTCTAAGGTTGCTTCTGCATTGGTTATCACTCCAAATTCAGAAGAAGGCACATTTTGTATCGCCTTGAAGGTGCTGAAATAATCTAAGGCACTCGCATAGCTCCCTAAGCGATAATAAAGTCGTGCAATGTCGTAGTATAAAATGCGCGAATAATAAGGATCGCGACTCAAAATATTGAGATAAGAACTGAGTGCAGCAGCGGGTTCTTTTAGCAAATCGTGGCTCACGCCTGCACCGCGCAAAGCAGGCACATAATCAGGGTCGATATGTAATGCACGCTCAAAATGCCGAAGGGCAGCGCGATACTTTTTATTTATTAAAGCATGTTCGCCACTTCGATAATGGTCGCGAACCTGTGATTCCGTTTGTGCAAAGGCCAAAAGTCCTATGCAACACATAGCTAGTGTCAGAAATAATTTATTCATAAGATGCGATGCGTGTTGAAATATTGCTGTGTGTAAAAAAACGTTCCCTTGAAATAGACTACAAGGAAAGTGCAAAGTAACAAAACCTCAAGGGAATCGCTACTGCGATAATAGAACTTTAAAGCAGATTGCTATAGTATGTGGTAAGGAGGGTTTACTGAAAGTGGTAAAAGAAACTTATTAGAGCTTGTTTGGAAGGCTATTATAGCTGCATCAACCCATAAATAACTTTCAAGGTTATGGGTTAATGCATTAGAATCTCCATTAGAGTTATTCAGAAATAAGAATTGTGTATATGAAAGTTAGCTTTTTGTGCTAGATAAAGCTCTTTTTCGAGGGCATAGCCATAGTACACTGTAACAGAAATTTCTTTGCATTTATGACTGCTTCTTTTTCCAGTTTTCTTCGTTACAAAATCGGGCTTCATAACCAGTTATGTTCCCAGTTTTACGCCTCGAATACTAAAAAAATAAGCTTAGTCAAAATAC
>CALGLY010000179.1 GCA_937959095.1 uncultured Saprospiraceae bacterium | reverse complement strand
CTTTCGATGAAAAAATAAGCGATAGCTTCTTTTCTGTACAGAATTTGAAGCGCGTAAGGTAAATGAGTGATGAGATGTGAATTATGAGTGATGAGTTTTTGCCTTTTCAGAGCTAAAAAGCAATATTAAAAATAGGAAAATAATGGTCTCATAATTCATCACTTATCTCTCATAATTCATCACTAAAACAACCACCCATGTTGCTTAAATTAGCTTGGCGCAATATTTGGCGCAACAAACGCCGCACTTTTATCACGGCTGCATCCATCCTCTTTGCGGTCTTTTTTGCCTCTTTTGTGCGCTCCATCCAGAAAGGGACCTGGGATCATATGATTGATAATGTTGTCAATTTCTACTTTGGCTATGCACAAGTACATCAGGATGGTTATTGGGCAGAACAATCCCTAGACAAAGCCTTTGCAATAGATGAAAAATTGCAAGCCCTACCTAAAGAGATCGCTAGTTTAGAAGAAATTGTGCCACGTATTGAGTCCTTTGCCTTAGCTTCTTTCGGAAATAATACGCATGGTGTCCTCGTAGTAGGTATAGACCCCGAAAAGGAAAATGCTATGACCAAACTCAGCGAGCGTCTCACCGAAGGCAACTACCTAAGTGCCAAAGATCAAGATGTAATAGTCGGAAAAGGTGTAGCCGAAAAGCTCGGAATGCAACTTGGGGATACCCTTGTTCTCATTAGTCAAGGCTATCATGGCGTGAATGCAGCAGGAAAATACGCTATAAAAGGCGTGGTAAAATTCGGCTCACCCGATTTGAATAAGCAACTCATTTATTTACCACTAGCCGAAGCCCAGTACTTCTATGGCGCAGAAGGTTTAGTGACCTCGGCGGCCCTGAAAATTAAAAACAAAAGCGAAGTAGATAATACGGTGAAAGCCGTGAAAGCCAATTTACCCGCCGAAGAATACGAAGTCCTCAACTGGGAACAGATGATTCCAGAACTCGTGGAAGCTCGCGAACTCGATACCGCTGCCAATATGATTATTCTCTTCATTCTTTATATCCTCATTGCCTTCGGTATTTTTGGGACAGTATTGATGATGGTGAAAGAACGCGAATACGAATTTGGTGTACTTACTGCCATAGGTATGAAGCGTGGTAAACTAGCGGGCATTATTTGGCTAGAAACCCTCATCATTGGGGCTATCGGAACAATTTTAGGCATTCTATTCAGCGCACCTATTATCTATTATTTCCATAAAAATCCAATTGATACCTCAGGGCTAGGCGAGGAATATACGGCAACCTATGAAAAATTCGGGATGGAACCGGTGCTACCTGCGGCTTTTGAGTGGACCATTTTCACCGAGCAAGCAATTATCGTTTTCTTTATTGTTACACTAATGGCCATTTATCCATTTTGGCAAATTTGGAAATTGAAACCTGTAGAGGCGATGCGTGGGTAAGCGATGGGATGGAAAGGAAAAACTCCAAAAAGGGCTTTCCCAACTATAAGAATAAGAGAGTTAACGAAAAAACCTGCCAGCCACTTGAGTGACGGCAGGTATTTCATAATTCCTAAAAAGTAGTTTGATCTATGTAGACTTACCGAAGTAAGTTCTATGCTTCTTTGTCTGCTTCCGTAGTTGCTTCTTCTGTAGCTTCTGCCACAGTCTCTTCTACTGTTTCTGCTACCTCTGTTGCAGCTTCTTCTACAGCTTCTGCCGCATCTGTTGCTACTTCTGTTGCCGCATCTTCCAGAATTGCAGTTGCTGTTTCAGCACCTTCTGTCGAAGTTTCTTTTACAATCTTCACAGAACCATCTAAGCCAGCAATTCTTGCATTATAAGCGCGTTTTTCTTCTGCTGTTTGTGCAAATCTAGCTGCGATGCGCTCTTCCTTAGCATCTATCCAGTCTTGAAGTTTCTTATCCGCAGCTTCCTGCGTAATAGCACCTTTCTTCACACCTACCATCAAGTGCTTTTGGTATAATACGCCTTTGAAGCGTAAAATCGCGCGTGCTGTATCTGTAGGTTGAGCACCATTCATTAGCCAAGAGTAAGCGCGATCACGATCAAGTAAAATCGTAGCAGGCTTAGTCATTGGGTTGTAAGTTCCTAATTTTTCAATGAACTTACCATCTCTAGGCGCGCGTGCATCCGCCACCACAATATGATAGAAAGGAGATTTCTTTCTACCTCTTCTTTGTAATCTAATTTTAACTGGCATTTTAACTCTTTTGTTTGATTAACAATACCCATTTCCCTTGCTCACAAGCTATATGGGTTTCCAGTGAGAGGCAAATATAAAATAAAAATGTAGTATGCTACACTATTTTATAAAATAAATGTCACAATCCAAAAAAACTTGTGTGGTCTGAATGCTTTCATACATAGGTGTTTTATCGAAGTCACTTCATTTTTCCTACGCTATATGTAGCAAAAAACCAATATAAAAACTATATTTGCATCCATTTTTAACGGGAGATGTTTTGAATAGGCTATTTATTATCACAAATATCTAAAGTTCAAATCATTTCTGAGATCATAAAACAATTAGCATTATGTTCGCAATAGTCACTATTGCTGGTCAACAATTCAAAGTTGAAGAAGGACAAGAAATATTCGTCCACCAGCTAGCGGCAGAAGAGGGAGATAGTGTTTCCTTTGATGAAGTTCTTCTTGTAGATAATGGAGGAAGTGTACGCATCGGGAAACCAACCTTGAGTGCCACGGTAAAAGCAACCGTACTAGGTCATCAAAAAGGAGATAAAGTAATTGTCTTCAAAAAGAAGAGAAGAAAAGGTTACCGTAAGAAGAACGGACACCGTCAGTCTTTCACAAAGTTGAAAATAGACGGAATCTCTATCTAAGACGTACCTGTTTTTGGGGAAATAACCCAAAAAGTAAGTACGACCTTATTGTGTTTTGTTAATTTTTTTTATTTTTACATTGTAAAATACACCAATCATGGCTCATAAGAAAGGAGTTGGTAGTACGGATAACGGACGTGACAGTAATAGTAAACGTCTTGGTGTCAAAATATATGGTGGTCAAA
>CALGLY010000178.1 GCA_937959095.1 uncultured Saprospiraceae bacterium | reverse complement strand
CGGCTTGTCCCTGCATTACTTTCCAACAAGCCCTGCGCTAGGGTGATGCTCGCAGGAATACCATATTTCTGCATCTCTGCCTGCGCTACTTTAGCAAAGCGTTGTACATATTGATTTTGCTGTGTTCGTTTCGCATCCAATACCCCTACAGTATTACTGAGGGCAGCCTTTTTCGCAACACCTTTTGTATTTTGATTAGGACTCACATTAGCTGCCATTGGTGCAGCAGTGGAAAAACCATTCTTTAGACTCAACTGAACGGAAACATCCTTTTTGAGCATCAGAAAGGCAAGGAACGCAATGACCACTCCTCGAAACCAATACCGCTGTAGCCATTCTAACATTTGATGTGCATTCATGCGCCGCGTAAGGACATACGCTTGGCTTGCTTGTGCCAATGACTTTGACACAATCTTGTTTTGTAGATTGTTTAACATGGATAAAAAATTTGTTGATGATGAGCTTTCTCCGTTTCTATTTTCATTTAAACCTCAAAAGACTCCAATACTTCTTGAGAATTAGCAGTGAGAAAAAATAAATGGACAATTGACTAATTTTTTAATTTTCATTGTTATTTTAATTTTCATTCTGTCCAATACTCAACTCACTATGACTACTCACAAGGTGCAGTAAAAAGAAATAGGATGCAAGCATTTTTTTTACACGCCTTGTGGATAAATAAGTGTGAATTCATGTGCAAAAAAAATATCTAGGAACAGATAAAACGCTGCCAATCTCCACGTATAGCAGAAAAACTATATTTTTGTATGTTTTAAAAATTAAAACTTCGTTTCAGGATTAGAATCAGGATAAAAAATTTATGAATACATTAAAAATAGAACGTAAAGGAAATTATGCAATCGTTGAGCTAAATAATGGCAAGGTCAATGCTATTAATGCCAATTTAGTAAAGGATTTGCATACCGCTTTTTCTGACTTAGAAAAAGAGGAGACTGTAAAAGGCGTAATTCTAGCAGGTCGCCCAGGCTGTTTTAGTGCAGGTATGGATGTGGCAGCAATGACATCTGCCGACCTCGAAGGCACCAAAGACCTTTGGCGTTCTTATATGATGGCATTGCGAGCGATAGTACATTTCTCCAAACCGCTTGTGTGTGCTATCACAGGCTATGCCCCGGCAGGTGCGACTATTCTTACGCTTTGTTGCGACTATCGTATCATGGCAAAAGGCGCGAAGCATCGTGTAGGAATGCACGAATTTAAGATGTCGATGATAATACCTAGAATGCTGGCTGATGTATATGCCTACCAACTTGGTGAACAAGTTGCTTGGGAAGCCGTTCAAAATGCAAGACTATACAATAGCGATGAAGCCTTGAAAGTAGGTTTGGTACATGAAAGCGTAGAAGAAGCAGAGGTTTTACCCCGTGCAGAAGCGCAAATGCAGAAAATGTTAAACGTTTATCTACCTACCTATCAGGTATCAAAACAGATGTTCCGTCAAGGACTTTTGAAGGTTGTAAATCAAGACATAGAAGCCCTAACCGAGGAAGTTGCAGAAGGTTGGAAAGACCCTTTCACGCAGCAGACAATGAAGATGTTTTTAGCTAGTTTGAAGAAATAAAATGAAAGAACAGAGAACATTTGGTTGAGAGAACAAAGACAAAAAATTCAAAATCTCTGTTCTTTCAATGAGCGAAGCGAATGGTCTCTGTTCTCTATTCTAAAATAAATACAATGGAAGCATATATCTACGATGCCATCCGCACGGTACGCGGAAAGGGTAATAAAAAAGGTGCCTTGAATGGCATCACGCCAACCGAATTGGCAACACAAGTTTTGGTGGATTTAAAAGACCGCCACGAATTAGATACTACCCTAGTGGAAGATGTGATACTAGGTTGTGTCGGGCAAGTAGGCGACCAAGCCGCGAATATTGCAAAGAGTGCCGCGCAAAGTTCGCAATATGGCGACCACCTTTGTGGCGTGAGTTTGAACCGTTTTTGTGGCTCGGGCTTAGAGTCGATTAATCAAGCGGCGGCTTATGTAAAATCTGGTTTTCGAGATTTGATAATAGCTGGCGGTGTAGAAAGTATGTCGCGTGTGAAGATGGGCGCAGATGGTGGCGGTATGTTCATTGATCCTGCTTTGGCGATTTCAGGAAAGATCGTTCCACAAGGTATTTCTGCTGATTTGATTGCCTCCAAATATGGCTTTTCGCGCAGCGATGTCGATGAATTTGGCTACCACTCCCAAGTACGTGCCACCGAAGCACAGGAAGCTGGACGCTTCGATAAATCACGCATTGCGATAAAAGACATTAACGGGATTACCGTGTTGGGTAAAGATGAAAATATCCGCCCTAGCACAACTGTAGAAGGATTGGCTGGCTTGAATCCATCCTTTGCGATGATGGGCGAAATGGCAGGCTACAATGGCGTGGCTATTGATCGCTATCCAGAAATAGAAGAAATCACGCATGTCCATCATGCAGGCAACTCTTCTGCAATTGTGGATGGTGCAGCTATCGCTTTAGTCGGCAATAAAGCAGTGGGTGAAAAAATGGGTATCAAGCCGCGTTTTAAGATTCGAGCAGCCGCTATTTATGGCACCGATCCTACGATTATGCTCACTGGTCCTGCCCCTGCATCGCGTAAAGCATTGAAGCAAGCAGGTATGGAATTCAGCGATATTGACCTCTTTGAAGTAAATGAGGCATTCGCAGCAGTCGTGCTACGATTTATGCAAGATACGGGCGTTTCTTATGATAAAATCAATGTAAATGGCGGAGCTATTGCCCTTGGTCACCCACTAGGTGCAACGGGCTGTATGCTCACTGGTACTTTGATGGATGAATTGGAACGACGCGATTTGAATACTGGTTTGATTACGCTTTGTATTGGTGGAGGTATGGGAATTGCGAGCATCATAGAACGAGTGTAAACACTATTGCTTCATCAATTTTTGCAAGGTTTCCATATTACTTGCTTCATCGAAAATAGCAGATACAGGAATATTGAAACCTTTGATAGCATAGCTTTCTACGAAACCGCTTGATTGATGTACTTTGGCAGGGAAGTATTCTACTGCGCCTTCTGGTAAAATATGCTGATAAACTCGCTGTTTCACAGGGTCGATAATCCAGTATTATTTGATGCGGTGTAGAGCGTAATCGTCTTTCTTGACGGTTTTATCAACTTTAGCAGTGCTTTTAGAAAGGATTTCAACTACAAAATCAGGAGCGGGGAAAAGAACTTGATCTTCTTCAAAGGCTTCGGCTTTTTCCTTAGAGAAAAATACTAAGTCAGGTTCATAATCATTACGCGTGAGGCTAATCATGACTTTTTCAGTGCCTACTTTGCCTATTTTTTTAATAGAGGTGTAAATACTTAACAAGCGTGATAGAAAATCACTTGCTTCCCAATGCCGTTTTCTTACAGGAGAATGTACCACGATTTTACCGTTGATAAATTCAGCTTTAAAATCTTCGGTCACCCATTGGTAAAAATCCTTACGACGACTATGTTCATCTTCAATCATTGCTTGAAGACGTTTCATTTGTTGCAGTGCGTCATGACGTTCTAGTAGTTGATCTGCTAATACTTTCGGCATAGAATTATAAGTTTGAAGCAAATTAGACAAAATCTCTTATAAAAGCAATTAAG
>CALGLY010000177.1 GCA_937959095.1 uncultured Saprospiraceae bacterium | reverse complement strand
ATCATTTTCAGCATAGACATAATACTGTATAAAAGCCGCTTCTATCGTCAAGTTTGTGCCATAGATACCATCATTGGCTACGCCGTCATTATGTGCGCCATCATCGTAGAGTTCGACTTGTTGGAAAGGCGCGTCTCGCTCGCTTCTATATGCTAAAAAAGCCGTATTTGCCTCTGAGATGGAAGCCGAAACCGTAATTTCTTCTCCAAGAATAGGATTTGGATTGGACAACTCAATCGCTGCAATCGTGGGTGCAGTCGCGGTGAAATCCGATAGCCCTAGCAGATAGCTCGTGCGTTCATCCATGAGTTGAGTGATGCCAGGCGTAGCTCCGCCACCAGGCCCACCACCACTTACATCGCTGCTTAGGTTGGTGAGGAAATTCGCATAGGTGAAAAATTTATTGTCATCTTCCTGCACGGCATCTTTTATGAGTTCTTGGAGTGTTTCTCCTGTAGTCTGATAAGCGCCATTGTCAAAGTTTTCGAGGAGCATTGTTTTGTAATGAGCGAGATACATGCGCTTGTACGTCGGTACGCTAAGGAGCTGCTGTACAAGCGGGAAATTTGTACTATTTTCATGGAGCAGATGACTCATGCGCTGCTTGCTGCTTGTGTTATTGAGGTTGCTTGTGCCTGTCATGCTAAAGCGTCCAAAGGACTCATTCAAATCCCAAACCACGGGTAAAAAGCGTCCGTAATCATCTTCATAGAGGTAATAGTTTTGGGTGAATGCGCCGATATAGCTATCCAAATTGACGAAGACATTATTGAAGGCAAGCATCCAAAGGGCTTTATCCACATCTAGCACGCTTTCAATATTGCTGAGGTCATTTTTCAAGACATTACAAAAATTTATCAATTCGCTCCAGCCGTCATCCGATTTTATTTCATAGGCAGCATAGTAGTCGCTACTATCTTGCCCGAGGTAGGCTAAATTCGGAAAATCATTCGATTGTGGGCCAGCTCCTGCTGGCGGATTGCACTTGATGAAGGTATTGGTTTTGGAATAGAAATGCCTATCCACAAATTTTTTAGAAACCGCTTCGGAATTGCTATACAAACCAAGCAAATCACCATTCACATAGACCTTCGCATAGTTCGATAAAGGAGCTTCCATGTATTGTCGCAAGATTTGATAAGATAAAACCTCTCGCAAAAAGGAAGGATCCTTCGCCACATTACTTAGCTTAATGTCATTATAACCTTCGTAATCTTGCTCTTTGTAGGTGTCCAATTCTATATGAAAAGGATTCTTCGTTTGGCTGGCACGATAGGTACTATTGCCCTTATATTTCACGCCCACGCTATCCAAGACCGTGCCATTGATAGCCACACTTTGCGCCATGATATAGTCTTCATTGCCTTGTTTTTGAGCATCGAGTAATTGATCCCAATTGCTTTCAGCAAAGGTGATTTCTATGGTTTGAATACTGTTGAGGTCGTAAAAATTTTGCGCTTGTACTAGTGTTCCTAGGAGAATAAAAAGTAAAAAAATGGAATACTTCATTTCTGTTGTTATTTGTAAAAATCTATCGTTTTTCGACAAACTTATCTCTTAGGCAAATTAAAATAATAAATTAGCCATTTTATACTGTTCTTCCTGCCCGAACAAGCGGAGCAGGCGGGTTTCCTTACTTGAAATAAATTAGACAAACTCAAGCTACTCTTTTTTCCTTTTGAAGTGCTGTTTCAATAGATTTTTTCACCTATCAAATTTAAAAAATCAAGGAACAGCAAGCTTCCACTTCATCAATCCTTTATTTTGCCCATTTAGGCGTTCCGATTGTAGGTAGTAAAGATGTTGATTGTGTATGATTGCTTTTTCAATTTGATAAGTAGCAATCTCTACTTCTCCTATACTTGTTGCAAGTCCTGTGATGGCATCTATTATTTTGATTCGTGTTCCATCTCTAGTGGAAAAAAGTCCATAAATCGTTTGTTGCGATGCATCGTAGAGAAGTTGTTTTATCCAGGTTTTATCTTCTACATAATCTAAGTTAGCAGTATGTTGGAGTTGTTGCTGATGGTAGATTTCTAGCTTTTTCTCTGGATGATTGAAGAGCAATAAACGCCCTTTTTTTTTCAAAGAGGTAGACAGGAAATTCAGGTTTGTAAAATATTTGGGATAGAAAATCGCTATCTTCTTGCAGATTCCGAATTTGGCTATTCTCTCCAATATCATTGGTCATGATATTGCCGATGCGTTGCCCTTTCCGTATTAAATTATTGTCGCGTTTATAGTTTTCTACGACTTGCTTATTAGATATTTGACGGATTTGCTTCCTTTTTTTCGAAGGGTTTTGTATTGCTAATTTTTAAACTTTAGGCAATTCGCAAAATAAATAGTACATCAGCTACAATCTATAAAATCGAATATTCGATATATTCCTTACGTTTTGGATAGTCGGTAGTATAATGTAACCCTCTACTTTCGCGGCGCATAGATGCAGAACGCGACACCAAATAGGCAATCGTTATCAGGTTGCGTAGTTCGCAAAGTTGTGGAGAAACCTTAGAAGAACTATAAATATCTTCGGTCTCTCGAAAAAGTAAGAAGAGGCGATCTAATGCACGTTTCAGTCGCTTATCCGAGCGCACGATACCCACATAACTACTCATTATTTCCTTTAACTCTTTGATACTTTGCGTTATCAGTACCCGCTCTTTAGGCTCGGTCGTGCCTTCTGCATTCCAATCTGGAATATCTTTCCGAAAACTTAACTTATCTATTGTTTCTGCTATTGTTTCATGGATGCGATGTCCGTAGACCAAGGCTTCAAGTAAGGAATTGGAAGCCAAACGATTTGCGCCATGTAAGCCTGTGCAAGTGGCTTCTCCGCAAGCATACAAATTCTGAATAGAGCTTTGCCCAAGTTCATTCACTCGAATGCCTCCGCACACATAATGGCAAGCAGGCACTACAGGGATGAGGTCTTTCATCGGGTCGATACCAATGCTCTTACATTTGTCATAAATCGTTGGAAAGTGGGCTTTAAAGTGTTTCAAATCGATATGTCGACAATCGAGGCACATATAGTCATCGCCGCTCATTTTCATTTCATTATCAATAGCGCGTGCTACGATATCTCGTGGGGCAAGCGAGCCGCGTTCATCATATTTTTGCATGAATTCTTCCCCTGCTTGTGTCTTCAAAATTGCACCTTCCCCGCGCACGGCTTCCGATACCAAAAAAGAAGGGTTTTCTCCTGCTGGATTGTATAAAGAAGTCGGATGAAACTGCACGAATTCCATATTTTCGATATGCCCTTTGGCACGATAAAACATGGCAATACCATCGCCTGTAGCAATCACAGGATTGGTAGTACTTCGGTAGATTTGCCCTGCACCACCTGCTGCTATCACGGTTATTTTTGCTAGAAAGGTTTCTATTTCCTGAGTTTCTTTATTCAGCACATAAGTCCCGAAACACTTAATGTTAGGAGTAAGCCGCGTGATGCTATGTCCCAAATGATGCTGCGTGATGAGATCGAGTGCGAAGTAGTGTTCTAGTATCTCGATATTCGGAGCGAGTTTAGCACGTTCTATCAAGGCGCGTTGAATCTCGAAACCTGTCAAGTCTTTATAGTGTAAGATGCGATTTTCAGAGTGACCGCCTTCACGCCCTAAATCGTAGGTTTCACTTTTATCCTTATCAAAGCGCGCGCCCCATTCTATGAGTTCTCGCACACGTATTGGACCTTCTTTCACTACTATCTCTACGGCTTCCGTATCGCACATTCCTGCGCCTGCATCTAGCGTATCTTCGATGTGTTTTTTATAAGAGTCTGTCTCCAAATCCCAAACTGCCGCAATCCCCCCCTGTGCGTAACTCGTATTACTTTCGGTTTTTTCGGTTTTGGTAAGCACAGTTATTTTATGATTGGGTAATGCTTGTGCAGTTTTGATGGCGGTGCTTAATCCTGCCACTCCTCCACCTATAATAAGCACATCTGTTTTAATTGCCATGTTGTTTTGTTTTTGATTTAGAAAAAACGCATGGAATGCTTGTACATTGCCTTAGGGAGTTTGTAGAAAATAATCTGCCAGTTCGACAGTGAGCATTTTTCGCGTAAGTAATTTAAAAAATCGTTGCATGGTCTGCATCACGGAACTATTTTTTATGTTTTTTAGGCGGACAATTATCCTGTCCAACTGGTAGATTATTTTCTACAAACTCCCTTAAGTTACTTTTTGACTATCAAAGAAGCGAAAAGGTAACGAATTAAGTAGCAGACGATAATTATTTTTCTTTAGACTTTATTCACAAAAAATGTTATAGAAGAAAAAATAATTATTTTTCACTCTATCAAGGCACAAAAAACGGATATATGCCGTGTATATTGAGTATTTTTGGAACGAAGCCCGCCTGCTCCGCGAACGGGCAGGATAGGGTGGAAAAGAATGTTTTTAATTCATAGCATTTCTTGTGAATAAAGTCTTTTGGCTATCCACGCGAAAGCTAGTGTAGTAAAGAAGCTAAAAAGCGCAAAAACCAAAGCAGGTTTGGTCATTTCATTATTGGCAAGTAATGTACCCGTCACCAAAAGGGCTAAAGTTGTATTTTGTAAGCCTACTTCTATCCCTATCGTCACGGCTTGTCGATTATCGAGTTGTATCAATCGAGCGAAGGCATAGCTGATGAGCATAGAACCAAGATTGACCGCCAATGCAGCAGGTAGAATTGCAATAATTTCTTCGGTCGTGATACCGCTACCCCCCTGCGATTCGCCTGCAAAAAACTTGATGCTAAAGACCAAACCCAAGAGTAAAATATTGATATACTTCAAAGGCTGCTGTATGCGAGTAGAAAATTTGGTAAAGAAATGATTGAATAGCAAACCTAAAATAGCTGGCAGCAAAGTAATCAAGAATACTTGTAGCACGGTTTCGCCTACAGGCAAGCTAATCACTTGGTTATTTTCTAAATAATAATTGAGTCCAATACCTGTAAAGAACGGAATCGTAAACAAAATCAAGATGCTATTCACGGTAGTCAAAGAGATAGATAGCGCAACTTCAGCTTTTACGATATAGCTAATGAAATTGGAAGTCGTGCCACCTGGGCAGAGTGCTACAATAAACAAGCCTGCTTTGAAAAAAGGATTCAAGTCCGTACAAAGCGTGATTGCCCATACAAAAAGTGGCAAAAAAAGCATCTGCAAGACCAAGCCAAGCAATAAAGCTTTCGGATAAAGAAAAACATTCCGAAAATCTTCGGGCTTCAAGCTTGCACCTATTCCAAACATGATGAGCGCGAGCGACCCGCTAATGAGTATATCTATTGGGTTCATGTATTGTATTTAGAAAAAAGGGAATATAGGAACATGAAAAGAATAACACTACAATTTTTATAGCTATTATTGTGGATTAGATAACAAATGACTTAAAGCCCCCAAGAAAAAGCTTTGATAATGAACTGAATATCGAATGAAGTAGTTTATCATTCAGAAGCATGAATTTTAAAAATGAAATATTCGAGCTACATATGCTTTTTATTTTCATTTTTATTTCGATTTTAATTAAAGAAGATGGCGACACCAGCGAAGAATAAGGGTAAGAAAAAGAAGGTAGAAGTTCTAAACAGGAAAGCAGCCTTTGGTTATTTTTTCAGAGACACATTTGAGGCAGGAATTGTATTGAAAGGCACCGAAATCAAGTCTATTCGAGCGGGTTTAGTCAATCTGAATGATTCCTTTTGTTATTTCAGCAAAGGTGAATTGCTTGTCCGGAATTTGTATATAAAAGAATATGATTTTGGCAACCAATTCAATCATGATCCTCGTAGAGCGCGAAAATTATTACTCAAGAAACAAGAGCTGAAAAAACTAGAAAAGAAAGTAAAGGAACGCGGATTTACAATTATTCCCTATCGCTTATACATGTCGGATCGAGGGTTTGCAAAACTGGAAGTAATGCTCGCGGAGGGTAAAAAATCCTTCAATAAGCGACAAAGTATAAAAAATAAAGATCTTAAACGAGATGCTGATCGGCAAATGAAAAACGTACGTTTCTAACCTCGGATGCTCGAACTTGAGGGGTAATGGGTAAACTAAAGAAAAAAGTACTTCCTTTTTCTATAGTGCTTTCTGCCCATATTTTTCCTCCATTTTTTGTTATCATTTCTTTGCAAAGCTCAAGCCCCAAACCAACTCCTTTTTCACCAGCTGTTCCCCAGCGAGAATTAGGATTGCCATCTATAAAAAGCCATCGTATTTGCTCTTCTGTCATCCCGATGCCTGTATCTTTCACAAAAAACACTGCCATATCACCCGTTTTTTCTACGCCAATTTCTATATCTCCTTTCTTCTTCGTGAATTTAATAGCGTTGCTAATCAAATTGCGAAGAATCAAATTGGTATGATTTAAATCTGACTTGATCAACAAATCAGGACAAATCGTATTTTGAACACTAAGTTCCTTTTCTTTAATTAGTTCCCCTAAAAAATTAAGAACAGATTCCGTCTGTTTCTTCGGACTTAGAATTGTTGGTGCAGTAGATAAACCATCATGAATTTGAGCATACGACCATTGCAAGAGATTATCTAACATTTGGTGGACATTGGTCGTGTTTTGCTTTAAATCACTTGCCATATCTAAAAAATCTTCTTCACTCATTTCTTTAGATAATAGCATGCTTAGCACACTTTCCAAACCGCTAATTGGGCCACGCAAATCATGGCTTACAATAGCAAATAATTTATCTTTTGTGATATTGAGTTGTGTCAATTCGGAGGTTTGAACTTGCAACTCCTCATGCTTTGCTGATATTTCCTTGTGTTGCTGTTCTATAACCTTATTTTTGCGACGCAATGTGGAATAACTATACATTCCAAAGGTAAATAATAAGAAAAGACAAGCTCCTACCACTCCTAATATCGTATTGCGGGTCTTTTTTTCTGCGGCAGTAGTCATTGCTTCCTGCGCTGCTTTTTTGTCGTAGTCCTCTTTTGTTTTTTGAATTGCCACCGCTCGAATCATATCAGCATCTTGCAATTTATCATTTGCAGCCTTATATTTTTTATGAAAAATATAGGCTTGCTCAAAATCACCATTCTGCTCATAGAGTTTAGCAATCACTTCCGATGCATTTCGCAGAATTATATCTTCTGATTCTTCGTGCTGGTTTACCCAATGATAAGCTTCTAAAGCATGTCCAAGGGCTTTCTGTGGCTGGTTTAAGCCTTTATAGCTTTCTGCCAACCCTATTTTTGAATGTGCTAATTCTTGTTCCTGTCCTATCTTTTCATAAATTTCAATAGCTTTTTCATGCAGGACTATAGCTTCTTTATAATTGTTCGTGTGGCGTTTTACATTCCCAATATTATCAAAACAAAGGGCAAGCAATGGAGGGGAATCTAACTTAGTAGCAATATCCAAAGCTTGCTTATAATAATCTTCTGCTTCTATATATTTTTTTTCTTTACGATATACATTTCCAAAATTATCATAGCAAGCAAAAAGATAATACTCGTTATTAATCTGTTTTGCTAATTCCAAAAGAATACCATAGTTTTCCTTTGCTTGATCGTAGTATTCTAGCTCTTCATAAATTATCCCCATATTGCTATAGCAGATTCCTGCCAATAACTTATTATCCATCTGTTTTGCAATATCCAAGGCTTGCTGATAATGCGCTAGTCCTTCTGTATAATTTTGTTGAAACTGATGAATGTTGGCGATATTATTATGTATTCTAGCGATGTAATCTTGCTTTTTTAGTTTCTTGCTTTCCTCCAATGCTTTTTTATATGCAGCAATAGAACGCTTATACTGTCTCAAATCGCTATGTGTTTTTCCTATGCCAATATAAATGGAGCAAAGTCCATCCAAATCATTTATTTCTTCATAGAAAACCAATGCACTATTGAGTAGCTCTAGACTTTTGGCATATTCCCCCTTAGTCTGAAAAAATATAGACTGGGCATACAGGTTATCTCCCATTCCTTTCTTAGAATTAGAAGTAGTGGCTAATACCCTAGCCTGTTCTAAGTATTTATTTCCTTCTGTGATTTTGCCTACAGAAAAAGCACTTTCTGCCTGTAAGTTATACACCCTGATTTCTCCTTCAAGGTAATTTACTGCTTTAGCAAGTTTTAGTGCTTTTTGAGTATAATATTGTACACTATCAAATTGTCGCTTTGCATAATATTTCCCCATTGCATTGAGGAGGTCTACTTTTATTCTTTCTTCAGAAGTCAGATTTAAGACTCTATTGATACTATCAATAGGATGTGTATGTGCAAAGCTATCAGTCAATAATGCAAATAAGACGCAAGCTACTACTATTAAATAACGATTCTTTTGCATTGTTTGTGTATGGATTATCTACTTATAACATCTCACCTTACAAAAAATTATTCTTTCCTCTTTGAGGAGGCTCATAAGTACTAATCTAATTGAATGTAGGACAAATAAACAGAGCGAATTTTACTTTTAGAACAATGAACAAAGTTTAATTGTTTCATTTTGAGAATTATGAAATATAAAAATGATGCTTTTTTATTTAAAAACAGTTAATTAAATGTTATTTTTTCAAATTATAATTAATCCTTTTTGCCTTTATAATTTTATGTTAAAAAAAAATAGGGCGTTTAATGATTAAATTTTGGTAAAAAAAACGTTTAGTTTAAAAA
>CALGLY010000176.1 GCA_937959095.1 uncultured Saprospiraceae bacterium | reverse complement strand
GTTCTATTATTTCACTTTGAAAAGATTGGATGCTTTCAATAGCAATTCGGGCAGCTCTGGGCTTTGGGAAACGATAAACGCCTGTGCTGATATTTGGAAATGCAATGGTTTTCAGATCATTTTCTTCGGCTAACCTCAGGGAATTGATATAGCAATTTTGCAATTTTTCCGCTTCTCCTAGTTTTCCGCCATTCCAGACTGGGCCAACGGTATGAATTACCTTTTCAGCAGGCAAATTGCCAGCTGTGGTTATCACTGCTTCGCCTGTAGGACAGCCACCTTGTCGCGCACGAATCGCCAGACATTCTTCCAATATTTGAGGGCCACCTGCACGATGTATTGCACCATCTACGCCACCACCACCTAGCAAAGAGGTATTCGCAGCATTTACAATAGCATCTACTTCTAGCTTTGTAATATCGCCTTGTACGAGTTCTATTTTCATATTGTTCCACTTTGCCTTAAGGTAGCGTATCTTAAAATCACTCTTTCTCTTCTATTTCCTTAAAGGGCTTACGTTGCACCCAATCTTCTTTCACATCGAAATAGCTAAAAAGTCGTCTGCTCACCCGATTCAGAATACCATTTTTGAAACGCATATAGCCAAACATATCGTAAGGTTCTGCTCCAACGGAACTCTTAATTTCTAGTGCTGTTCGGGACAAACAAATTTCTTTTACCCCTTCTTCTATGCCCACGCGTACTATTTCGTAGAGCATATTAAGATAAAGCTGCGTTTTGCGATTTACGCCGTTATCAAAACCTAAAAAATGAGCATCTAAGTGCTGATGGTTTTTTATCGTCGTGCAAAAACCTACGAGTTCTTCCCCTTGGAAGTAGCCAATGAGTCGGAAATTTTCTTGGTAGGTGCGTTTTAATTCTAGGAAATAATTGGGTGGCCAATGTACCACGTTCATCACGGCTGCATCGGCTATATTTCGGTAGAGTTGATAAATCGTATCTTGATGGAATTCTATTTCTTCGAGACTAAGTGGTCGTTTTTCTAGGTCTTTTGCTTTTTTCTTCGCCCGTTTAGAGCGCACTCGATATTTAGAAGTCATAGCCGCTAAATAATCCTCAAAAGTTGCCCATTCTTCCCGTATTTTGATACGCATAGTAGGCTGAATCGTGAACTCTTGGTACTGCTTTTCTTCTAGTGGTGCTTTTGCGGTATAGCGTTTTGCTGGATAGAATTCTTTGAAGGCTAAAATATCTACTTTATCGCCTGCTGCTTCTAGTTGTTCCTTCGTGCGTTCTAGTGCTTCTGCAACAAGGGTAAATTGCATTTTTTCAGCAATGCTATTATCGAAATAGAAGGCATATTCGCCTGTAAGAGACGCATTTCCGCAGGTCAACATACTGAAATTCAAGCCTTTTAGCAAGGCTTCTTTGGCTGCCTGCGCTACCTTAGATTCACTAGGCACAAGATTGACATCTTCTTTTCCTACAAATCGGAGATACTGCATCGCAGAAATTCCTACTGGAATGGTATCTTGAAAAAAGACGACATATCGAAACTTATAATCGCCTGGAGGACAGCGTTCAAGTAGTTGAAAATAAGGGCGTTGGAAGAAAATATTATCCTTAGGCATCACTTCATCCCAATGCTGTGATACGGCTTCGATAGAATCAAAAAGTTGCGCTTGATACCCGTCTAAACTTAGGTCGAAACGCTCCTGACCTTTTACAACTGTTTCAAGCATACTGATACTACTACAAATACAAACTTGACTACTCACGTGTCGGGTTCTGTGTTAGAAAATTAGATGTAAGAATTTAAGAGGAAGTTAGAAAAAAGGCTTTCTCTTCTTCGTTTTTTCAATACCTATTGATAAACAGCACAAAGTACTATTCGGTTACAAAAAGAGCACTTTTTTATTGCTGATTTAACCATTCTTTGTCTGTAATGCGATAATAGACACAATCAAAGCCATAAAACGGTGCTGCTTTGATGTATTGCATCCCTATTTTTTTCATCACCATAGTAGAACCAATATTCTCCTCTAAAGCCACCGCTACTACTTCTGGTAATTTCAACTTTTGAAAGGCATATTTAAGTAAGCGTTGGCTCCCCTCTGTGGCGTAGCCTTTGTTCCATTTTTCTTCTAGTAGACGATAGCCAATTTCTATTTCTTCGCTTTTATCAAGATTATTGAGCACAAACCAGCCTACAAATTCCCCTGTCGCTTTTTCTTCTGCAAACCAGAACCCCTGTCCTTTATCCCCTTGTTCCTCGGATATTCGGATACGGCGGTCCAGATCAGCTTCTGCTTCCTTCCGTGTTTGTGGCTTTCCTTTGGAGATGTAGCGCATCACATTGGGGTTTCGCCCAAGGGCGTAAATGTTCTCGATATCGGTGCTGCGCGGATGGCGCAGGCGCAAGCGTGTTGTCTCTAGTAATGGAAGCATTTTTTAAATTGAGAATGGATAATGATTAGCTATGAAAGTAAATCTTAAAAAATCACCTCGGTAGCACCAAATCCATAGCGATGATGATATTCATTTTTGAACGAACGAACTTGTGGATAAGCTGCCAATTCCTTCGCTACTCTATCGCGGAGTTTACCCTCTCCTACGCCATGTATCACGAATACGCGCGGCACGCCCAAACGGATTGCTTTTGCTAAAAAATCATGGAAATGCTGCATTTGAATATAGACCATTTGCTGCTTATCCATGCCTTTAGTCGTTTTCACCAATCGTTCGATATGCAAATCTATTTCAGGTTTAAATTCTGCATATTCGGTAACATTATGGATACTATAGAACGGATTGTTTCGCTTTTTTTGTTTAAAAGGAGTAGCATTTAACTTCGTATATTGCTTTAAATCATCTAAGTGCTTTTTGCTACCCTCTGTTTCTTCCAATTGCTCCGTGATCGTATAGAGGTGTACTTTTTTGCTAAGAAAAGGTGTACTTTTCAGGTTTTTAAAAAATTGCTTTGGTTTTATTTTGATGACCTTATCCGTGCCACCGCTCGTGCCTTCTGTGGTTACTTTCCAAAGGCTGATTTCCACTAGAGGATGTTCATTGAGTTCATCACCAAGTAGCTTTCCTAGCTGTGCCATAGCATGTGGCGCAATCTGTCCAGTCATTTTGAATACCGATTCCTCTTCCAAAAAGAGTTCAAAATTAAAAATGATAGCATACTTCGTATCATTGATGCAATGAATAAGGTATTGCTTGGTCGTCCCGTCAGGATTATATTCTGGATCAAAAGCGAGTAATACACCTTTATTAGTAAGTAATTGAAACTGCTGATTTACCGTCGGGCGTTCAGGGGCTTTTTCGACTTTTTCTTCTTTCGCAGAAACAAACTGAGCGGTCTTTGTTTTGGAATCTATACGTAGAAGGTTGTCTTCAAAAGCAGGAATTTCCATGTCTTCTTCCGCTAGATAGACGCTGAACATGCCATCGCCTAGCACTTCTTGAATGACTCCTTCGTCACCTGTATTCCGTAATTTTACTTTTGTTCCTACTGCAAAAAGCATGATTTTCTGTGTTGTATATTTATTGAACGCAGAGGCACGGAGGCGCAAAGCATATTTTATAAAAAACTCCGTGTCTCTGCGTTCAAAATACTATTTAAGGAACGTGCGCGAAATAATTGTACAATTTAGGCTGCTTCTTTTGCCCTTATTTTTCACTTTAATTCAGTCAAAGTATCAACAATTATCCTTTATTAAAGCAAAAACTAAGACCAAAGTAACCTACCCCAAATTACACACTTATTTCGCGCAAGTTCCTAATTCAAAGTAACGGTCATAGCCGTCATGATACCAAGGTGGTTTCTATGCCGCACGACTACATAATAATCGTCGCTAGGCACATTAAATTCTAGTGGCGAAAAGCCATCCACATCCACGACATCGCCATCTTGCTGCAATAAGCCAGAACGGGTAGCAAGTACCGTTGTATTATCCGTTTTATCTCGCAATTCTACAAACACCCAATCCACGACTTTATCGCCGCCTGTATTCGCTAGGGCATTGCTGATGATTGCTTCTCCGCCGCCATTCCCTACATGAGTAAAGTTTGGTAGAGCCGTATATGGCTCTGCAATTGGGAGTAGCAAATTGGTATTTAAATCCGTATTCATCCCTACTCCATTGTACGGGCCTTGCAAATATACCTTAATGGCTACTTGTTTTGGGCAGGGCAACTGGAAATTTGTAAGTACCAAACTTTCAGAAGGTGCAAGCGTATAGGTCATCGCTGTAGAACCTACCGAAAGCGTTGTGCCATCTACCATTGGGTCTCCATTGTGCTTATACCAAGTGCCTGTGACTTGGAAGCCCGGCGTGACAACATGGCTCGCATTCGGATCAAGATTCGCAATGACAATAACATAGTTGCCACTACCATCATCTAGGCGCATTTTTCGTGGCGTAGTGATGTTGCCTGAGCCTAGTGCGATATTGCCATAATCAGGCGTAGTAGCATAAAGCGTGTAATTATTTCGCAAATAAAATATTTTTGAAATGATTCTATACAATTGACGACGCTTTAAATCATCATAATAATCCCAACGCACCGGTTTTTCTCCTGTTCTACCATTGAAATTGATGCTATAGTCGTAGCCCAACTCTCCAAATTCCCAAAGCATACGCGGACCAGGGAAGAGTAGATTGAAGGAATACGCAATCTTTAAACGATCTATCACTTTATTAAGCTGCGAGGTTGGATTCGGATCGGTGCTGATGCCATTGCCGTATTGCAGCAATTCATACGCTAGGCGTTCTTCATCGTGGCTTTCTGGATAACTCATCCAATTGGCAAACGTAAAGTTTCGCCCAGGTGAATTGAAAATTCCTGAATCATAAATATTGGTATTATCCGCATTGTAGCCAAAAATAAAGCCTTTCATGTCATTATGATGCCCTACTCCACTCCACATTAAGATACCGTGATCGGCAAGCACTTTGTCTTCACCGCTATTCGCTAAATGCTCAAAAATAGCGACTGACCCTGGGTTATTTGCCCACATATTATCGACCATGCGCTTGAGTAGGTCAATTCTATCTTGGTCGTAGGTACTAGCCCAATCATCGCCACAGTCAGGTGCGGTTTGCCCGAAACCTTTGGTAAAATCGAAGCGGAAACCATCGAAATTATATTCTTGTAGCCAGAAGTTTAACGCCCTGTCTACCATATTTTGCACGTGTTCGCTTTCGTGGTTCCAATCTGCGCCCCACCAACCGCCAGGATTGGATACCATTTTGTGGCGTGGATTCAGAAATGGACTATCCTCCGCAGGGCGATTTCTAGCTTCATCCCAATACATTCTAGCCATTACATTGGAATAGAAAGAGTGATTCAAAACCAGGTCATTGAATACTTGAATTTCGCGCTTATGGCATTCATCAATAAATTTCTTTAAATCATCTTTTGTTCCATACGCTTTATCTGGTGCATAATAAAAATTAGGATTATATCCCCAACTCGAATTACCCTCAAATTCCGAAACTGGCATCACATGAATTGCATTGATCCCTAAGTTTTCAATATATTCTAGTTTATCAATAGCCGCCAGGTATGTACCTTCTGTAGTGAAATCGCGGAAATGTAATTCGTAGATATTCAGATTGTTCGTGGAAGGCGGTGTGAATGCTGGCGCAGTCCACGTATAAGCCGTTTGTGCGGTTTGCAAAATAGAGGCTCTATCCTCTGCTTGTGTTGGATAAGTAAGAAGTCCCGGATAGATTGCTGGAGTAATAGCAGAATCATCCACATCGGATACCTTTTCTGAATACGGATCAGCTACTTGTATTTCGCCATCTATGAGGTACTGGAAAATATATTCTTGCCCAGGGGTTAGTCCTGTCAATTCTATCCACCAGTAATCACCTCTATCATTATCCGCATCGGCATCCGTTACACCATTCCAACCATCACGGTCGCGCTTCATTTGGTAGGTATCATTGACAGCCCAACCATTGAAATCGCCTACTACATAGACTACTTTTTTAGGTGCAGTTGTATTTGTTCCACTTACAGTTCCAGTTCCTTTCAAGAAGCGTGTATAAGTAGGTGCGTGCAGGATAAGAGTTGCTTTAGTAGGATCACCGCTATCGTAATTAATCCCCGGTTCCATACCCGCAGGCCGTGCCGCAAGGGTAACTGCAGCATAGCCTTTTGCTTCAAAGTATTTACACTTTATCACACCTCCTCCATAATCTGCTGTCACTTTGTAGCGCGTTACTGCCGTCGTTGCGAGGGTAATATTATGTGTAAATGTCGTGCCTCCTGCTTGGGTTGTAAGCGTAGAAAGCGGCACATTACTCGCATCCACTTCTTGTAGTGTCCAAATCACAGGTGCTGTAGCAGAATTAGAAGTAGTCGCGAAGGGTGTACCTGTCGCTTCCAAGTGAACGGGTGCAATAGGCGCATCTAAAGTAAAATAGCCTCCTACATTGGTTTGCAGGAAGTAATTCGCGCCATTATTTGCTTCTACATTTGTGCCTGCTGCATCGCGGAAAAGGAAATTTAATCCAAAAATATCATCCGAAGCATTCACACCATAATAGGCGCGCGTAGATGGCAATACGATTTGCCACATATCGGTGCCTGTGCTAGTCATTTCGCCTACGCCATCATCCATCCCCCAATTACCCACCACTTCATCAAAACTACTAGGATCAGCTTCAGTAGTAGAAACGCCAGAGTGTAGATATACTTTTGCCGCACCTGCAAGTACTGTACCTGTTGCATCAAAATCAATAGTTACCATCTGATTATCGGCAGGCGAACTAGGTGCAACGGTAACATTGCTAAATGCACCTACTGTTGCATCTACTAAGTTGATATATAAATCACCTGTTTTATTATTCGTTTCAGAACCAGGTGCGAGATACTGATTTGTGAAAAGTAAATTAATACCTAATACAGTAGTCCCAGGCGGAATATTAAAATAAGCCGCAGGACAAATCGTAATATAAAAAGGTGGTGCAGCGCAATTCGCTAAAGCAGGTCCTTGCGAACTTTGGTCAAAGAAATCGCCATGTACATATTGCCAGGTACCTGCACTCGTTTCCACGCCTGCATACATATAGACTTCTTCTTGTCCACACGACCAAAAGTCATCTCCTCCTGTGCCACACACATCATTGAAGGTAATCGTGATTTTATCATTCACCGTAGCGGTAGCAGAGCTGACCGAGACAGAATATTGTCCATTTACTTGAAAAAAACAAAGACTAATAAAAAATATTAGCCAAAGCATGTTAATTTGTTTCATTTTTATGTAGTATTTGTTGAGTCTTGTGATGATAATAAGGCGTTTTAATGAACTCAAAGATAGTAAATAAGTTTATTTGAATAAAAGAACTGCTTTGTCCAAAATTTCGACTTCACATCCTGCTTTTCTTGTTTTGCAAGAAGCAATTCGGAAGGAGTTACGCTTGAAACGTATCTTCACGCTAGGTCTATGCCTAGTGGGTGCGGTATGTTTATATTTTTTTTGGAAAAAGACGCTCTTACTTTCTATAGTAGCAGCCATTGCTTTTCTAGCGGGAGGAATATTAAGTTATAAATTCTTTCGAGAAAATGCGGAAAATACGCCTTTGATACATCTATTACGCCACGAACCCGAAAAAATTGTGTGGGTCTATTCTGTTGTTACCCAACGGATGCCTTTCGGACTACGTTTTATGGAAAATGGGGTCTTTTATTTCAAACTTATCACAGGCGATGATGTGACCTTAGGCGTACCACAGTCCGAAATTCCTAGTATTTCTGCTTACTTGAACACCTTATTACCCCATGCTACTTTTGGCTATTCCGAAGATCGCGCACAATGGTATCGAGCTGCACCTGAAATGTTGCTTCGGTATGAGGAGGAGTAATGTGCTAATAAAAATGAAAATTTAAACCCCATTCGTTTTTCCAAGAGCTGATTAGCCCATTTCCTCTTCTTCCTTCACCAAAGCTGCCAAGTTTAAAACTACTCCATCTAATAGTTCGACATCATCGCTCCAATTGGTAATTTGCCAAGCTGTTTCAGGCTTTGCAACGATTAACTTTTTTTGCTTGGTTAGTATCCACAAGACCATATCCGTTCCATATTGAAAAAGTGTCTCTGTTTTAGTATTAATGTAATCAAGCGCATCTTCATCTTCTAACTCGATTTTAACATCAATTTCAAGCACCATTTTAGGTGGAACAGTAGTGTAATATTCATTGATTTTTTCAAAGGGTAATACTTTTTTATCAAAAACAGCAATGTCAAAACTGAGGTTCGTGCCTTTACGGATATGCCCGCCTACTTCGTTGCTGAAAATGCGGTATTTCTTACGCGCTAGATGGAGCATTAAAAATCGGAGCAGTATTTCTACGATAAATGCTTGCAGACCACTTGCGCCCATGATATCTTTTAGTTTTTTTTCCTTATTCAATACCGCCTTATAGTCCTTATAATAGTAAGGTTTCCCATCAATTTCTTCACGAATGAGTATATCAGGCACTATTACCTCTGCCTCTGTTTTTTTTGCAGCCTTGATCAATGCTCGTACCATAAT
>CALGLY010000175.1 GCA_937959095.1 uncultured Saprospiraceae bacterium | reverse complement strand
GGCTATGTTCGAGCTTAAACTGTTGTTGCTCTAAGCGGCTTTTTTGTGCTGAAATAGTTTGATATTCCGTTTCAGGTAGTAAGGCATTTTTTAGTATTGCCAAACTCGCAAAACCCAATTTCGTCACCGATTTCAGGAGTTGTACTTGTTTTGCTTTTCCTGTTTTTTCGTTGTTCTGTAGTTGTTTTTCCTTTTCTCGCAAGCTTGTTTGTTCCACCGCTACTTGCTCTTGCAATTGGGTATTTTCTATCCGAATCGCTTGTACCTTTTGTTCCGTTTCGCGAAGACGGTTTTGCCAAATTTGGCTTTCCGTTTCTGGATTTTTATCTCCGAAAAGTTCCAAACGCTGCTTTTGAATTGCTGCTAAGCGACTACTTTGTATTGCCTTCTTTTTTGTTGAAATTTCAAGCGAACTCTTTCGCTCTCTTATCTGATTTTCGGTATGTTCAATGGCTTGTGTAAGGCGAGCTAAGGTTTGCGTTTGTTCCTGTGCTTGCTTGCTTTTCATTCCAAATTCTACTCCAATATTGGAAAGGTCTTTGTAGTGTTTTTCCAATAATTGCAAAGCGGATGGACAATTGTATTTTTCTAAAATCGTACTACTTGCTGCTAAGCGTTCTTCACTTTCCTGCTCGGCTTGTTCGGCTTGTTTTTTCTGTAATTCGTACTTTTCCTCCAAGCCTTGAATCTCCGTTTGTATCACTTTTCGCTCGCTTTCTATGCTCCGCTCCGTTTCCTCTTGCGCTATGATGTGCAAGTGAATTTCTTCTAATTTTTTTAAGCTTTCCAATTGCGCTTCTGCCCGTTTTTCTTGTCTTTTCATCAAATCAGATAATTCCGATAAGGCAATTTTTTGCGAAGAAAAAGTTCCTGTTTCTGCGAGCTTTTTAAGACTTTTCAACTGCTTATCTGTCGTTTTCCACTCTTCGCTCAATTGGTCTTTTCGCCCTTTTTGCTCACTCAATTCTTGCAGCAGTTCTTGCTGATAAGCGACTTGCTTTTCCAAGGCCTTTTCAGCTGCTGCGAGTTCTTGCTTTGCTTTATTTACAAAGTCCGATTTCCAATCTTTCGTCCGAAAAGGATGCTCCGTAGCCAAGCAAAGTGGGCATTCTTCGCCTTCCTTCAAGTCTGCGCGACGCTCTTCATAGGACAAAATCAATTGCTGCTGATCGTAGGTCACTTGCTTGAAACTTTTGTGTTCCTTCGTTTCTTTCAAGCGACTATCTGCCGTAGCGACTTGTCCTTCTAGGCTTTCTATTTTTGCATTTGCTTCCTTGCCTTGCTTCGTGAGTTGTGCTTTCCGTTCTACTTGCTCTTTCAGATTGGACAGCGTGCTCAAGTAGTCTTTTATTTCTTCATGCTGTGCCTGTAATTTTCCTAGATATACCTTACGGTTTTCATGTTTATCTGCCGCATTTTTTTGAAAATCTGCTTGCTTTTCAGTAATTAAAACCTGTGCGCGTTCTAGGCGTTTCTTAATGCTTTTTAGGTGTTTTACTTTATCTAAAAGCTTTGCTTCTAGTTCTTTTTGACTTTTGGTTAAGTCCTTTTTTTGCTTATCCAAAAGTAAAATACGTGGAATGTGTAGTTCTAATTTTGGTAAGTCTTTTTCTAGCCCTTCGTAGCGTTCATATTGTTTTAGCCAAGCTTTTACTTCCCCTAGCTTTGCTTCTAAACTAGCTGCTTCTTTTTGTTCTTTTTCTAAGACCGCTTCTGCATTTTTTTGTTTTGTTTGCGCTTCGCTAAAACTCGTTTGCAATGCGTTCAATTGCTGCTCTTGCTCTACTATTGTCGCATCCCAAGCCGTCACTTGTCGAAATATTTTTTGCTGTGCTACGTCTTGTGCTTGCAGTTCTTTCCAGATCCTTTCTAGTGCTTCCTGCTGCTTATATTGTGTGGTTTTGTTTGCGATTAAGGTTGCTATCTTATTGCTTATCGCGCTATGTTCTGTCTTTAGCGTTGTTTGCTGCAAAGCCAATTCATCCAACTGCCGCAAGTCCGCTTGTAGAGGTGCTGCTACTTGATGCCGTTGCAGACGCAGGAAATCCGCTTGAGCTGCTGCTATTGCTGCTTGCGTCTGTGCTTGCTCTTTAGTCATTGCTGTTTTTCGAGCTTGCAATTGTGTGGCTTTCTGAATTTGTGCAAGTTGATTTTTTGTGTTTTCTAAAATCGTTTTCGCCTCGTTCGCCTCAGCATTCTTAGTGGATAAGGTAGCATTCAACTCCACTACTTTTTCTTCATCGAGCAATTGCAGCGCATCGCGTTTCGTGTAGAGGCGATTGAGTTTTTCGTTTTCTATTTTCCAACGCTGAAAAGAAGCTTTCGATATTTTGGTATAATATTCTGTGCCTGTTATTTGCTCCAATAGGTCGCTGCGTTCCTGTTCGCCTGCGCGGAGGAAGGCCGCAAAATCGCCTTGTGCCAATAGCATAGAGCGACAAAATTGAGCATAATTTAAGCCCGTAATTTCTACAACTCGCTGTTGCCACTCATTCCGATGTTCGGCAATAATATCAAATTCGCCCTTGTCATTTTGCTTAGAAAGTTCATATCGAGGAGTTTGAAATGCGCCATCTGCCTTGCCACGCGCCCGGTGCAAACTCCATTTTGCACGATAGACCGATTTGTCTGAATTGTGGATAACTTCAAATTCGCTTTCTGCCAAACATTCCGAAGTCCCATAAGTCATCACTTCGCGTGGCACTTCTCTGGAAGATTCATTACGATGCACACGTCCATATAAGGAAAGCGTAATAGCATCCAAAATCGTCGTTTTTCCTGAACCCGTATCGCCTACAATAGCAAAAATACCCGTATCGCCGAGCGGCGAAGCAGTAAAGTCTATTATCGTATCGAGCCGCAAAGAATTCAGGTTTTTAATCCTGACTTTGAGGATTTTCATTCCGTCTTAGATTTTTCAGGCTGCTATCCCTTCTATTTTAATATTGATTTTGAAGCCATTAAGTATAGTTTCCAACTCTTTCAGAAAGTCAGTGCGCATTAGTTCATATTGCTTCATCATGCTCTTTTCTTTCGACTCTTTTTCATGGAAACTAACCATTTCATTGAGCTTACTTATTTGCTCCAATATATCTGATGCTCGTGCTATATTTTCTTGAATTTGTATTGTATCCATAGTCTATTACTTTTTATTCCCGAATTTTAATTCAATAAAACCTTTGGGAAACTTCTTTTTCATCCGATTATTCTTTGTCTCTGTAAACCAATTTCGCCAATACACCAAATCATATTCGGTTATTTTTGCTCGTTCATGTCCTTCAGGATATATCTTTACCGCATAGGCATCTACACGTTTATAAACGTTTTTTGCATTATGCAGTCTAAATTTTGATGCTATAATTTCTTCTTT
>CALGLY010000174.1 GCA_937959095.1 uncultured Saprospiraceae bacterium | reverse complement strand
CCTGCTTGTAGCAGACAAGCCTCGAATACTAAAAAAATAAGCTTAGTCAAAATACAAATAAACTTTTGTTACAGTGTACTCTGTGTTCAACAAATTAAATCCCACAAAGCCGCGCACTCGCCGCCTCCAACATCTCATCCGTTTTCGCGAAGCAAAGTCGTATAATTTTATCATCTCGATTATCATGATAAAAAGCAGAAATCGGAATAGAAGCCACCCCCAATTCCCTAGTTAATCGAATCGCATAATCCGTATCCTTCTCCTGACTCAAATGCCCATATTGCAACAACTGAAAATAGGTGCCCGATGATGGAATAACCTTGAAAGGCGAATTTTTCAATTGTGCCAATAACAAATCACGCTTCCGCTGAAAAAAGTCGGGTAAGAAAAGATAGTTTTCTTCCGTCTTCAAAAAATCAGCCAAGCCCATCTGGAACGGACGATTGATAGAAAAGACCTCAAACTGATGAATCTTACGAAACTCCTTCATCAACCAAGCAGGTGCAAGACAATACCCAATTCGCCAGCCTGTCACATGAAATACTTTACCGAAAGAATAGGTAATAAAACTACGTTCGCGCAGATTTGGATACTTCGCTGCACTTTCATGTACTTTTCCATCGAAGGTGAGATGCTCATATACCTCATCACTCAATACAAAAATATCGCTATCCTTCACAATCGCATCCAAGGCTTGCATATCCGTTTCCGAAAGGACTGCACCTGTCGGATTGTGTGGGCTATTGATTAAGATAAGTCGTGTCCGTTCCGTGATTTTGTTCCGCACTTCTTCCCAATCCAACGTAAATTCAGGCGCACGCAATTGTACATAAACGGGTATCCCACCCGCCATTTCAATAGCAGGCACATAGGAGTCATAAGCAGGTTCTATGACTATAACTTCATCTTTTGGGCGAACTACAGTACTGATCGCGGTATAAATTGCTTGCGTCGCGCCCGCAGTAATCGTAATATCGGTATCAGGCTGATAATTCGAGCCGTATAGCGCATTCATTTTAGCACAAATCACCTCGCGCAATGCTGGCACGCCTTGCATGGGAGCATATTGATTTTCTCCCGCTTTCATGTGCTTATAGACCAACTCAATAAGTTCTGAAGAACAAGGAAAATTGGGAAAACCTTGCGATAAATTCAGCGCAGCATGTTCATTCGCCAATTGCGACATGACCGTAAAAATCGTGGTGCCGACATGAGGTAATTTTGATTTAAATTTCATTAGAACGTCTTTTTTAAATTCCTGAACACAAGTTTATAAAAAACTTACAAAGTTCGATTCTTCAAGCTTTCATTAGATTTTGTGTCTCTTTGAAATACAAAATCATTCTTGTCTCAAATCTCACGTCTACTTATGTTCTCCACTCATCTAAATAATCTACAAATATTTTGACTAAGTTTTCGGCATCGCTTATTGCTCTATGATGTGCGCCATCAAACTCATGCCCTTCATGTCGAATAGCTGCCTTTAAGCCAATGGGTTTCTTTAGCCGTTTGATTTCTCGATATTGCTGTTTTAAATCTATAAAATGCTCCAGCCAATCGCACTCTATATCATGAAGTTCGCAATCGTGTATCAAGATTTTCTGATCGAAACCGCCCCATGAACAGAGCATATAGTTCTCTTCAAAAATGTCTGCCCAATCTTGAAATTCTTCAATGACTTTTCCGAATTTTCGCGCACGGTCTACATTTTCTTGTTTAATAGTCGTCAATTCGGTACAATAAGCCGAAAGTCGTGGATGGAGAATAGGTTGGATAAAACGATTATAAGAGCGTAGGACTTCCCCATAAGGATTGACCAAAAATGCCCCTATTTCTATAGTTTCTTGCTCTTTGTAGCGTTGGTGGGATTGCCAGCAGGTCGCCTCTAAATCAAACACTATGTAATTCACGCTTGCTGTTTTATGTGGAGGTATAGAATTAGAAAAAAATTAATGGTAAAGCTACTAAGAAAACACAAGCCGTGCAAAAAGGGTTCTATCTATGAGCCTAAAATTGTAATATAATGAATACCTACTTATCAATAGAGTTGTTCAAAAATAATAAGTTGGCATATGAAAATATCTTTTCGCACTATATTTCAGCTTTTTTCTCGCCCGTAGCTATGGCTATGCCCTCGAAAAAGAGCTTTATCTAGCACAAAAGCTAGCTTTCATATACACAATGCTTATTTCTGAACAACTCTAATAAATAGTAAAAGTGCTATATAATTCAAGTACTATATTTCCTATAGTATATTTTGACCACAGTTCGACCAATATACTTGCTATAGTTGTGTACACTCCAAACCTTTCTTTATACAAGCTAAGTTTTATAAAAAAGTACAGACAGAATATAAAGATATTTTGATTTGTGCAACAACTTTATAAAACTTAGCTCATTTTGTAAACTTTGAAAAATAAGCGTTTCTTCAATATTTGGCATCTTCCAAATTTTTCAGGTTTGCGTTTCCAAAAAAAGCGGTCGTTATTTATTAAAAACAATCAAATATTAGCAGCCGTAAGCTCTACACCTTTATCAAATTTTCCAAAAAGCTGGATCATATTTAATAGTACAGGCTCGATATCATTGATGTGTTGATTAGCGAGAACTTCATCAATAGTGGCTTGCTGCATTACAGTATTATAATGAAATAATAACACACTGATTTGTGTGCGATATTTACGCCATGCTTGCTGCTCACTACTATTCCAAAATTGATTATTTTCTGCTTTTAGTAAGTCATTCCAAGTGTAATCTAGTTCATCTAATAGGCAGTCAAATTCATACCATTCACGGTAGTAATATTTCTGGTGTGTAAGGTCTTTTACTAAATCATAGGTCGCTTGAAATTCCCAAATATAGTCTAATTGATAATCAATACCATAACGTGTACGGAGCTCCATCAACTCAAACTGAACACCTTCTAGATCGTATTTTGCAGCAACTAAATCATGGTATTCTATATTGCGTAGTGCGCTAGTGAGGAGTTCGTCTACACAGTTATAGGTATCTTCCCACACAATTTGTGCACCTATCACATTCTCATAATCGTTCTTTAAGTCATACCATTTTTGCTCCAAATAAACAGCATGGTTTTCTGTTTGTTGTGCATTGTCTGTCTGTGTAAAATACCAAACAGGTACAAATGCTTCATCAAATTTCATCATTTCATAGGTCACATCGGTATCATTGGCACAAGCGAATAGAAAAAAGCTAAGTATAAGTAGTTGGAACATATTTTTCATGATCATCAATTTTTGTTGTCTAAGAATATGACTGCAAGATGGAGCTTTGCGAAATAAATTTTGATGACTCTAATTAAGACAGGTAGTGATTTTTGTCATATCCAATAAAGAGGAAATGCCAAACGTACTCGATACGCTCAGCATTTCACAACACCTAACAAAAAATTGATTGGATTATTCATGTAAAACAAGGAGCGGAACACGACTATGGAAAACCTCTTGCGTAGTAGAACTTTCAAAAAAGGCTTGTTCCCAAATAGATTTTTTTCGCCGTATCATACAGAGCACATCCGCCGATTGCTCCGCTACAAATCGGTCAAGATTTGCACTTATATCATTGCCTTCCATAGCTACATTATGGAAAGAATGCTCTACGCCTTTTAGCATGGTATCAATGCTAGGAGCAATATGCAAGTCGCCGACTCCATAATCTAGATGCAGAACAGATATACTAGCATCGAGCATTTTAGCAAAAAGGATAAGTGGCAAAATCGTATCAGGCTTATGTACACCTAGATCATCTACTGCAAACACTATTTCTGTAATTGCTGTTACAGGATAATCTTTAGGAATAGCAAGGAGCGGAGTAGTCGTTTTTTTCAATACGCCATTGGTGACACTCCCAAAGAAAATTTCCTTCAATCCTGTCGCACCTTGTGTCCCCATCACTATCAAGTCGTATTTATCGCTATCCGCTTTCTTTACAATACCTCTTATAGCATCATATTCTGTGATGAAACCTTCTGCTTTATTGGGTTGCAGTAATTGTTTTTTAGTACTCTCTAATAATTGTTCCATTTCACGCTCTGCATCACTCACAATGAAGTCTCTTGCAGATACAAATGCGCCTGTACTACTCGATACATTATATGTATGAAAAAGCGTAAGTGTTGCGCCAAAACGATTGGCTAAACCAATACCATGAGCGATTGCATTTTTGGAATGAGCTGAAAAGTCGGTTGGAATAAGTATCTTTTTCATAAGCCTTCTTTTTTGTTTCTAAATAATGGGGCTTTGACAATTTTTATTCTTGGTGATAAACCAGAATTGGAACAGGTGTTCGCAAGGCTAACTCTTTCGTTAGACTTTCTCCAAATAGATTTTCAAACCAGGTACGCTGACGATTTACTAGTACCAATAGATCAACCTCCTTTTTTGTGATGTATTCATAAATGCCTTTCAAGGGAGAATCGGCATCTATATTGGTCATATGATAAGGAGTAGAAGGTGCAACTTCCTCAAATCCATCCAAAATAATTTGGCGATTTAAAAAGTCAAAATCCATAATTTCGCTCTCCTCATTGATATGCACAAAGTCCACATAAGTCTTGAAACGATTTGCCCAAGTTCCGACTCGGTGAATGGTGGAACGATGAATAGATTCCCAATTGCTGGCATATACCATACGGTTGAATCCTTCAAAATTCGCGGCAATTGGCACCAATAATACAGGACACTTCGCGTGTTGGGATACATAAGAAGAGAAGCTCCCAAACCACTTTCTCTCTCGCTTGTGCTTGCCGACCATTCCCATTACTACTAGGTCATAGTCTTCGGACATCGTCGCCACTTTTCCTGATTTATTGTAAGCTAAAGCAGTTTTATAATTTACTTCTACGGCAGTTGCTATTCCCCCTTCATCAGGAGCTAAATTGGTAAAGGCTTTTAGCCGATTGACAATACCATCTTCGCGCCCAACCATGAGTTGAAATGCTGGTGTCGTATCATTGCTAAATGTGCCATCATAAATGTGTACGACATCAATAGCGGCATCAAAATGAGTGGCAATGCGTTCTGCAAAAACAAAGGCATTATAAGAAGCATCACTAAAATCTACAGGAACTAATATCTTTTTCATGTTAGGTGAATTTTTTATTTAGATAGAGGCTTTATTCGAAATCAAGTATCAAGGAGTTCAATCAATCATTGATGTGTAATACCATAATCGGAATATCAGTATCGAGCAGCATTTGCTTAGTGACACTACGATGAAACATATCCTCCAAGAAGCTGCGGTGCCGCGTAAGCATTACTAACATATCAATATTATGCTTCTCGATGTATTGCTTTAAACCATGTTTCACAGAAGAATCCTCTAACTCTATCTTTCGATAAGCTTGCTTGGTATGGTCACCATTTTCGATAAAGTCTACTGCAAAGCGAAATACTTCAAACTCCGCATCATCTTCCACATCTACATGGACACTATGAATGTAGGGGTTGAAATTTTCAAGCAACTTAGAGATACTGCGTATCATCACTTCATCTATCGCTTTATTGTCGCTTGCAAACATGATGTTACTTAAGTCCTTAAACTCTGCTCCATCAGGAACAA
>CALGLY010000173.1 GCA_937959095.1 uncultured Saprospiraceae bacterium | reverse complement strand
ACAATTGGATATTGATCAAATCCCTACGCCTATGACGCGCATCGGTTGGATTGATTATGAACAAAAATACTCGACTTCTACACCGACCAAAACGCACCGTGATAGCTATGCCATAGCGAAGGAAGAATTTGCACCTATCTTGGCTGCTTTACAAGCATTGGCTACTAAAGATATGCCTGCCTTAGAGCAAAAACTAGAGGAGGCAGATGCGCCTTATACGCCTGGTCGCGCGATTAGAATGATGCAGGGAAATTGAGTTGAATTGATAATAAAAAATTAATGATTAATAATTAGGTCGGGTGCTTTGCGCTCGACCTTTTATCATTTCTGAAACTACCGTTCATGAAAAGATTATTCCAAAAGGTGCCTCCAAAGGAAAATACCTCTGAAATAGAAGCATTATTTCGAAAAATACCACATATCGAACTAACGAGCAATACACTAGAAATAGAAATCATCTAATCAAACGCTCCAATTTTAAGTCTATTTTTTACTCACTACAGGAAGCAGTAGTGCATCTTTAATAGCCGCATAAAGTTGTTTTGCCTGAAAGGGTTTATTCACATAAACAACATCGAGCAGCGTTAAGTCATTCGTATTTACATTTAGCACTTCGGCAGTTAGTAGAATCATTGGAATACCTCGTTTGGGGTAAGGAAGCTGTCTTATTTCTTTTATAGCTTCCAAGCCGTTCATTTTAGGCATATGCAAATCCATTATAATAAGTTGGATATCTTCTTCTTTTGTTTTTTCTATCGCTTCTATGCCATTATTTGCTATTATTACTTTCACTCCGAAACGTCGCAATATATTTTCTACTACTTTTTGATTAAAAACATTGTCTTCTGCTACGAGGACATTTAAATTCTCAAAAGGCTGTAGCTTTTCATTATTATGCGTAATAGTTGGACTTAGAGCATGACCAAGTTCATAGGTGATATCAAAGCTAAAAACACTCCCTTGTCCTTTTTTACTCTCCAATTGGATTTGACTACCATGCAGTTCTACGAGTTGTCGAGTGATAGAAAGTCCTAGTCCTGTGCCGCCATATTCCCGCGTGGTTGCATTCGTAGCTTGAGTGAAATCATCAAAGATACTTTGCTGTTTCTCGGTAGGAATACCAATACCTGTATCTATTATTTTAAGAGAAAAATGCTGCTTATTATCAATAGCCTCTTTAGCTTGTACCTGAAGGGTGATTTTACCTTCATGTGTGAATTTAATGGCATTACTTATCAGGTTGGAAAGGATTTGATTCAATCGAACAGGATCGCCTATTACATGATGCCTAAGGGGCTCGTCTATCCACTTCAATTCAAGTTGTACCCTATCTTTATTTTTAGTCGTTTTAAATATATCTATTGTCGTTTGGATGCGTGTTTTTAAGTCAAATGGAATATATTCTAATTCGACTTTATTCGCATTCAATTTTGATAAATCCAATACATCATTGATGAGATGCATGAGTTGTTCTCCAGCTAATTTTAGGTTTTTCAAAAAAGGAATTTGCTTTGATTGTGGGGTTTCTTCTAGCAAAATATCTGTAAAACCAATGACTGCATTCATAGGAGTGCGAATTTCATGACTCATCACCGATAGGAAATCTTGTTTTGCTTGGGAGGCTGCAAGGGCTTCTTCTTTCGCAATTTTTAGTGCAGCATTAGCTTGTTTTAGTTTTTTTCCTTTTGCTACGCTTTTATAAAAGAAAAATCCTATGAAAGCCAAAGCAATGCCTAAACCAAGTAGTAGGTATAAGGCAATACTATATTTTAATTCACTTTGTTCCTTTTTATAGCGTTCTACTTCTATTTGGTGCTGCCGATCATGGTACTGTGCGATGGTTTCTCGTTTTTCGCCAAATTTATCTTCTATCTCCTGTTCTAGCTTATTAATCTCTTGTTCTAGTAAAAAGAACTGCTTATAGTCTTTTTTCTGAGCATACACCGCTTGTAGGGTTCTTAAGCACCACACCCGATAACTGGTACGTTTAATTCTATTTGCGAAATCGGTAGCCATCTGTACATATTTCATGGCTTCTTCAGTTTGGTTTCGGAACAATGCCAATTCAGACAGTTTTATTAGTGCCATACATTCATAGCCTCCTATTTTTACGTCTTGCGCTACGGCATAAGCGGTAAGTAGTGACTGTTTAGCAGCTTCCGGATTATCCGCTTTTAATATTTCTGCTTGATGAACAAGCGTCTGCATTTCAGCTTGTTTGTCATCCAAAACACGCTGTCGTTTTAAAGCATCCTCAATAGTTGCAAGTGCTTGGTCTATCCCATTGACATAATATTGGGCTTTTGCCAAATCACCAATATGGATGACTGCTGTTTTTTCAAAATCGTTTACTTCTGCATAACTTATAGATTCTTCAAGGTAAGGAATTGCTTCTTCATACTTGCTCTGTAAGGAAAGCGTTTGACCTATATTGCCGAGTATTAATGACCGAAGTCTATCAGGTGTTTCGATATGTTCATCAAAGACTTCTAAGGCACGAAAGTAAAATTTTAAAGCAGTGAAATAGTCTTTTTGCCCTCGAAAAGAAAAAGCAAGATTATTATTCCATACAGAAATAGTCCTATAATCTTCTATCTCTTTCGCAATTTCAACAGACTCTCGATAGCAACGAAGTAAAGAATCGTAGGGAGCTCCGAGCAAGGTATAGCCCGAAGACATATTTTTTAAGGCGATGACTTGCCCTTGTTTATCTCTAATTTGCAAAGATAACTGATAAGCTTGCTTGGCATATTTCATTAAGCTATCTCCACTTACACGTATGTAATTGTAGCTAAGGTCATTTAAGCGTTCGACCTTTTTAGGGGTGTCTTCTAAGGTTTTTATGTCTTGCTTTAAGCTGTCTATTACAGAAAGATAACCTTGAGCTTGCAAAACTTCGCCAAAAATGCTTGCAAGGATAAATAGGAGCATACAATGTTTCCAAACTAGCCTGTTCATATACTAACAAAAATAATCTTCTTCTCAAAAAGAAGAGTGTTAACCAATTTCGTGCTTATTACTATCTCTAAATCATCATAAAGAAAAAAAGTGGTATTTCTTTGAATTAGTCAAAGAAATTTCGGTAGAGCGATTAATTTCATTAAAAAAATAATATATGGATGAGCAAGATAAATATAAAAATTTATTTTTGCTATTTATGCTTTTATAATAATGAACTAATAATTTTTTTGCGAAGTCATAAAATTTTACATAAGTCTTACAAAATTCGCTATACGTTAAAAAAATACTTGCTTTAATTTATCCTACTATATTGCGCGCCATTTGTAAAAATCTGATTGTAAACAACAAACATTTAACAAACATGAATTTAGCAAAGACCTTTTCACTGACCCTAATTTTCCTAGCATTTACAGTTGCAGCCAGCGCACAAATTGGTGTGAAAGGCGGCGTAAACTTCGGTGTAGCCTATGGTACTGCCGAAGAAGTAAATGGTGAAGCTATTGAGAGCGTAAGCCCAGGTTTAGGCTACCAAATTGGTTTATTCACCAACTTAAACTTTACAGATAATGTAGGTTTAATGATAGAAGTAAACTACGAAGCAAAGCGTTCATCAAAAGAAGTTTCAGAATTTACGATATCAAGTGTTCCTAGCGCACTTACAGGTTTGCCAGTAGATGTATTAGTAAATGCTTCTGCAGATCAAGATAATAGCTTCGACTTTATCAATGTTCCTGTTTTATTCAATTTTGGTGGCGAGGGATTATCTTTCTATGTAGGACCAAATATAGGCTACATGATAGGAGGTAAAGTAAATGTTGCAAGCACTGTAGCTAGCGTATACCCAGAAGGTGTACCTGATGCAGCACAAGCACAGATAGATGGAATTATCAATGCAGGATTAGCAGCAGAAGGAGCAGCATTAGGTAAAGCAGATACAGAACTTGACTTGATAGACACAGAGCGTGTAAATCAGCTTATTCTAGGAGCGAATGTAGGTGTGATGTTTAATCTATCGGACAATTTATTCTTGGATTTACGTCTAAACCATGACTTGACAGATTTCACGAATAATGATTTGGATGTAGCACAAATCGATCCATCACGTGGCGCATTACGTGATGATAAAGATCGTAACGTGAATGCTCAATTGACAGTAGGATTTAAGTTCTAATCCTATTTTCTTTCTAAGAAAGAAGTTGTTTGAATTATCTTAGATTCAGACAACTTCTTTTTCCAAAAAACACCTATTCCATCCCCTTTTCAGATTCCCTACAACAAAGTGTCTTTAGTCCGTTACCTAACTGCAAGCAAATGCAACATAGTTTATAGCCTTTCTGCTATAATATCCCTTATTTTGTATTAGAAATAAGTCATTCTCCAAAGGACAAAAAAAATGATACTACAATAGTAGTTTTTGGATTTTTATTACTGTTTTATGATACAATTGCCATGCGCTATTACAAGGGTGTGGCAATTTGTTTTTCTAGTTATTTAAAATCATATCTGCCGCTTTTTCAGCAATCATATACACAGGCGCATTCGTATTGCCCGACACGATAGTAGGCATGATAGAGGCATCCACCACACGAAGTCCTTCTATGTTTTTTACACGCAATTGTGCATCCACTACCGCCATGTCATCCGTTCCCATTTTGCACGTTCCCACAGGATGATAAACCGTCTCTAGCATTTTCTGAATATGTAAATAAATAGCATCATCACTTATGCTATTAAGCGATGCGATTGTTTTTTTATAGTAAGGAGCAAAGGCTTTTGCTTCAAGGAGTGCAATTGCCTTTTTAGCACTTTCCAATAATACCTTTCTATCCGATTCTGCTTCCAAAAAGTTGGGCTGAATAATAGGATAATCAAATGGATTCTTGCTTCGGAGGTTTAAATATCCTCTACTCTCAGGGCGCAATAGAGTAGGGAGGATAGAATAGCCATCATTGCGCGGAAAGGTATTAATGT
>CALGLY010000172.1 GCA_937959095.1 uncultured Saprospiraceae bacterium | reverse complement strand
CTAATCGTCGGTTCAGCAACAGGCAAGGATGGTATACATGGCGCAACTTTTGCATCAGCAGATTTGACAGAAGACTCCAAAGAAGATTTGCCTGCCGTACAAGTAGGCGATCCTTTCCAAGAAAAATTACTATTGGAAGCTTCTCTAGAGGCTATCCAAACAGGTGTGATCGTAGGAATGCAAGATATGGGCGCGGCTGGAATCACCTGTTCCACTTCCGAAATGAGTGCAAAGAGTGGCACTGGTATGCGAATAGATTTGGATAAAGTACCAACGCGCCAAGGAAATATGAAACCCTTTGAAATTCTACTATCAGAAAGTCAAGAGCGCATGCTGATTGTAGCAAAAAAAGGGGAAGAACAAGTCTTATTTGATATTTTCGATAAGTGGGATTTGGAATGTGAAGAAATAGGTGAAGTAACGGATACTGGACAGCTTCAATTCTTCCAAAATGGAGAGTTGGTAGCTGATGTGCCTGCCCAACCACTCGTGTTAGGCGGTGGCGCACCTGTGTACACGCGCGAATCGAAAAAACCGACTTATCTAAAAAAAATAAATAAATTTGATATCAATCGCATCAAGCGACCAAGGGATTATAAGGCAGCGGCTAAGCAAGTCTTTAGTTCGCCTAATATCGTATCGAAGCGATGGATTTATGAGCAATATGACTCGATGGTGCGTACCAATTCGATGGGAACTAATGCCCCTTCGGATGCAGCATTAGTACGAGTAAAAGGCACAGACAAAGCCCTTGTAGTCACTACCGATTGTAATTCGCGCTATGTGCATGCGAGTCCTTATGTGGGAGCAATGATAGCAGTAGCAGAAGCAGCACGAAATATTGTATGCTCAGGTGGCGAACCACTAGCTATCACTAATTGTTTGAACTTTGGAAATCCTTATGATCCAGAGGTTTATTGGCAATTTACAGAAGCTATAAAAGGCATGGGTGATGCGTGTAGACGCTTCCATACACCTGTAACTGGTGGAAATGTAAGTTTCTATAACCAAACAGTGCTAAAAGATAGTACAGAACCCGTCTTCCCCACTCCAACTATAGGGATGCTTGGTTTGTTGCAACATTACAAAAAGCGCATGACGCTCGACTTCAAGGAAGAAGGCGACCTTATTTATATGATCGGTATTCCAACCAATGATCTAGGTTGTTCTGAATATCTTAAGCGAGTACATGAGGTGAAATATTCCCCTGTACCAAAATTTGATATAGATGAAGAATATACCCTTCAACAGAATATCAAAAAAATGATTCGCCAAGGATTGGTACAATCCGTGCATGATATATCAGAAGGGGGCTTATTCGTTACCTTAATGGAATCGGCAATGCCTAAGCAGTTAGGTTTTTCTGTTGATACGGATAATAATTTCCGAAAGGATGCTTATTTATTCGGGGAAAGTCAAAGTAGAGTTGTGGTTTCTGTCACGCCTACTCAAGAAGATGAACTTATCCACCACTTAAACACGAATAATGTAGCCTTTAGCAGTCTTGGCGAAGTAACTGCAAATGAAATACGGATTGATGAAGAGAGTTTTGGAGCATTAGAAGATTGGAAACTCCTTTATGAAACCGTCATCAGTAGAAAAATGGAAGAGTAATCTATAGTATTTTCGTTGAAGAGTTTATGTATAGAAAAGACTGAAAACGCCGTTCTATATTAAACTACTCGAAAAAATACTGATTCATATTTATAAATTTTAAACAAAAAAAATCGAGGACATGAGAAATCTATGCTCTCTCTTATTTATAGCTTTCGCAGCTGCAGGACTATGGAGTTGTGCGTCTGGAGGAGGAGAAGGAGGCGTTGCTTCAGCACCAGGTACTACTATTAGTGGGCAAATGACAGGTGCAGAAAATATGCAAGTTTTTCTAGATAGAACAGGAGTCGGACAACAAGCCAGTTCAGTACTAGAAAAAGTAGAGGCAGATGCAAAAGGAAGTTTTTCTTTCAATTTTCCAGAAGGACTAGATGGAGGTATTTATCGACTACGGATAGGTGCTCAAAAAGCAAATCTTATTCTAGATGGATCTGAAAAGCAGATAAACTATACTGGTAATGTAAACAACTTAAGTAAGTTTGATTATCAGGTTACAGGCTCTGCTGGCACAAGTTCTTTCAATAATTTAATGAAAGGAGTAGCTACTCGTCAGTATAAGGTGAAGGATGTTACATCTTTCATAGATACTACCACAAGCCCATATGCAGCTATGTTGGCAGGTTTGAGTGCTATCGGGCCAAGAGGTGAATACTTAGATACGCATAAAAAAGCGCTAGATAAATTAAATGCAGCCTATCCAAATGCGGATGCCGCTAAGAATTACGAAGCTTTCGTAGGGCAACTAGAACAGGAATATGCAAAGCAACAAGCACTACAGAAAATAAAAGTAGGTGCGCCTGCTCCAGATATTCGCCTGAAAAGTCCTGATGGAAAAGAATATGCACTTTCTGATTTGAAAGGACAAGTGGTATTACTTGATTTTTGGGCAAGCTGGTGTGGTCCATGTCGCCGTGCAAATCCAAAAGTAGTTCAGGCTTATGATAAATACAAAAGCAAAGGCTTTACGGTATTTAGTGTTTCTTTGGATGGACTCGACTCCCGTACAAAAGCACGCTTTCCTGCTGGCCAATTGGATGCACAAATGGATCGTCAAAAAAAGCGTTGGGTTGATGCTATCAAGAAAGATGATCTTAGATGGGAATATCATGTAAGTGATTTGCAAAAATGGGAATCTGCTGCTGCTGGAGAATACGGCGTACGTTCCATTCCTAAAACTTTCCTAATTGATAAAGATGGTAAAATTGCACAAGTAGGTGTAAATCCTTTATCAGGTGGATTGGAAGCGGCTATTCAAAAGTTGCTATAAATTTTAAATAGAACGCAAAGGCGCGAAGACGCAGAGTATTTTATAATTTCTCTCTCTGCCATCAGATAGATCTGCGCCTTTGCCTTCTATTTAAAAATCACTGAACAGTATACTCAATGCTTACCCAAAATGAATCATCAATTAAAGCAGGCATACTTAGCAACGTCCTACACTGCTAAGGTCAGTCCCCAGATCCTTTTAAGAATTGAAATAGGGAAATCACATCCGAAATTAGATAAACTACTAACGCAATATACCACCGATACTTGGGCCTATTTGACTGCTTGGAATCCGCTATCGGAATTATGTAATCTAAGCTCCAATCAAGAAAGAAATAAAGAATTAGAAAAACACCTAATAGAGCAACCTTACTTCAAGGGTAAAGGAATAGCGCAACAAGAAAATTGGGAAGAAGAAAGCTTTTTAATATTGGGTATTAGCCTGCAAGAAGCGAAGCTATTGGGAAAAAAATTTCAACAAAATGCAATTCTAGTAGGCGAAAAAGGTGGAAATGCACGTTTAATAATTCTTGAAGAAACTCAAGACACGAGCAACAAGATATGAAGGAGAGACGATTAGAAAAATTTAAGCAAGTTGCAAAACGACGACAACTAAATATCACTGTGATTTTAGAAAACGTTTATGATTTACATAATCTTGGTGCAGTCTTACGCTCTTGTGATTCTATCGGCATCAATGAACTCTTTATTCTACAAACCGAAGAAGACTTAAAACAAAAAAATCTAAAGCTAGGAAAGCGAACTTCATCAGGTGCTAGACGCTGGGTAGATGTGCATTATTATACCGATGCCGCAGCTTGTTTTGAGCATGTAAAGCAGAATTATGAACAAGTATACAGTACTATGTTAACTGAAAGTTCAAAATCGCTTTACGAACTCGACCTTACTGGCTCTATCGCTTTTCTATTTGGCAATGAACGGATCGGACTAACCCCTGAAACGGCTGCCTTTTCTGATGGAAATTTTATTATTCCTCAAGTTGGTATGGTAGAAAGTTTGAATATTTCCGTAGCTTGTGCCGTTGCTTTATATGAGGCTTTTCGGCAACGTTCCGTAAAAGGTTTTTACACGGATAACATCCAATTGTCTGCTCCAAAGCAAGAATTAATTTTTAATGATTATATTCAAAGACACGAACAAAAAGATAAACGTTTCTATACAAAAGTAATAAATAGGGAGCAGTAGTAAGTACCTAGATAAAATAACAATGAACATTAAAATCTAGACACCCGAGTTTTATACATTGATTATCAAATCAAGCTAAATTTTAATTTTCGTTTTAATTCTGTCTAAATTATATTAGCTTACTTAATTCATCCTAAAAGCGATTTCTAAGGCAATTAGAAACCCTAGTGAAAGTGCGTACCATTTAAAAAACAAATCCACTTGCCATCAGGCGTTTTGGGGTAAGGATTTGTTTTTTGAATACCTAATAGCAATACTTCTTTTCACTAATTGTCTTACAAACAGATTTTCTATGAACAAGACACAAGTGATAATTATAGGTGGTGGCATAGCTGGTTTATCTGCGGCAGTTTACTTACACAAGCAAGGTATTTCTTTCAAATTGATAGAAGCAAGCGATAGAGTTGGAGGACGCGTGAAGACAGATATAGTAGATGGCTATCGACTCGATAGAGGTTTTCAAGTTTTACTCACTGCTTATCCTGAAGCGAAGGCACTACTTGACTATAATGCACTCCAATTAAAACCATTCCTTCCTGGCTCACTCATTCTAAAAGCAAATGGCAAAACTGCCCAAATTGGAGACCCTGCTCGATGGCTCGGCAGCCTTTTTGGCACGCTCTTTAGCAATGTAGGATCGTGGGGAGATAAATTCAAAATACGTGCGCTTCAGAAAGAATTAGATGCAAAATCTATTGATAGCATTTTCAAACAGGATGAATGTACTACACTAAAAGCATTGAAAGATTATGGCTTTAGTGATGACATGATAAATAAGTTCTTCAAACCATTTTTAAGTGGTATTTTCCTAGAAAAAGACTTACATACATCTCGTCGAATGTTCGACTTTGTATTTAAAATGTTTGCGGAAGGAGAAGCGGCTATTCCTACTAAAGGAATGGAAAGCATCGCGCAGCAACTAGCAGCTAGATTACCTGAAGGGAGTATTATTACCAATCAGGAAGTAGTAGAAATAGATGACACTTCGGTATCTACCAATAAAGAGCAACACTTTGAAGCGGACAAAATCATTTTTGCTACTCAAGCAACTGGCATCATTGATGATTTTTACCCTAATATAAAAGAAGTACACCACAGCACGACTAACTTATATTTTTCAGCAGACAAAGCACCGATAAAACAAGCAATTGTTGCACTCAATTCCAATCCCAATGCCGTAGTGAATAATCTATGTGTGCTTTCTGAAATTTCTCCTGCTTATGCCCCAAAAGGGAAAGCACTCATTTCTGTATCTACTGTAGGTTTAGAAGAAATGCCAGAAGAAACGCTTATTGCTAAAGTAAAAGCAGAATTACAACCTTACTTTGGGAACACTGTAGCGAGATGGCAATTTTTAAAATCTTATCATATTAGCTACGCGCTACCCTGTGCAAAAAGTGTCCGAAATGACTTGCCACAAGATGCAATTCGTCTCGATGATACGCTTTATGTATGTGGAGATCACTTGCTGAATGGTTCGCTTAATGCAGCTATGAAATCAGGTAGATTGGTTGCAGAATTGGTGAAAGAAGATTTTGAAAAAGCAGAAAAAGCATTAGAAGTGGCAAGGGTTTGATAAATTGATAATTGACAATGGAAAATTGACAATTTTATTCGAATGCTCTTGAAAAAGGGAAGGAATTACAATGATT
>CALGLY010000171.1 GCA_937959095.1 uncultured Saprospiraceae bacterium | reverse complement strand
AGATGCTAGTACAAGCTTTCCGCAGCGCATGATAGTGGATTATGTGCGGGTGTTTCAGTAATTCTTATCCTGAAGAAATATAATACAATCTTTAAACATGGATTGGTATAACTGTTTAGAACGAAGTGATTTCTTCTCTCTGTTCTAAATAGTTGCCCTTCTTTGTTAATCATTTTCAAACAGCTCTCTGTTCCGAAATAATATGTTTGCATTCCCGTTTTCCAAGTAGTTCCTTATTAAAAAATGATGCGCCATCAACCATTTCTACAAAGATGTGCATCTATCTTAGTAAGAACCACTATTTTTTCACTAAAAGAAATCATCATGCAAACAAAATTAGCAGTACTACTGATAGCAGTGCTATCCTTTTTTACTATCAACGTAATTGCTCAACCTGACAAAAACATCGAATTTGCTGATCTAGTCATAGAGGACGACGCACCCGAAATTCCTACTTTGCCTATCACCATCATAGAATTTGCGGAGCCTTCCTACGATTTTGGCACTATCGAATCAGGAGATATTGTTTCTAAGGTATTTACCTTCACTAATACAGGGGATGAATTTTTGGTACTTAGTAATGCGAAGGGAAGTTGTGGCTGCACCGTGCCACAATGGCCAAAAGACCCAATTGCACCAGGTGAAACGGCGTCTATAACTGTCGAATTTGATTCTAAGAATAAAAAAGGCCTACAATCGAAGCGGGTAACCATTACAGCAAATACAGATCCGGCTCAATTTTTCCTTACAGTGAAAGGCGAAGTCCTAGCGAAGGAGGAAGGAACTACGGATGTAGCAGTAGAAGAACCAGCAGCAGAAATTAGCCCTGATTGCTTTGCGATTTATCCGAACCCTACGGCTGAAATCGTAAAATTAGAAGTAGAAAAAACAAGCTTCGGTTTGCCTGCGACTATTAGCATTCATTCCAAAACAGGACAACTGATGGCGAAACGCGAGATTGAAGCTCTAGAAGGTATCGTCGAATTTAGTGTAGGGCATTACCCAAGTGATGCTTATGTTGCGACGTTACAAATAGGTGATCGGAAGCCAGAAGTGCGTTGTTTTGTGGTAGTGGATTAGGGAATTGCTTAAGGCAATGTACGAAAAACACCTAGTCTAAAATTGTCTAGTTTATTCTTATACGTTGCCTAATTGTATCTAATTCAGGGACGAAATTGTCCCTGAATTAGATAGATTTCTAAGAACCGATATGGAGTACTTTAAAGGTTCTGTTGTAATGCTCACTAGACACCGCAACGATATACACACCAGCAGGAAGCAATTCTAATCCATCAAATTTCATGTGATTCTCCCCTGTTTGAAGTTCATAATCAAGTGTTCGGATCGTTTGACCGACCATATTCATTAAGCGGACACTAGCTTTTTTAGGCGTATTACTAGCAATCGTAATCGTCAGATTGTCATAGAATGGGTTCGGTGTGGTTGTTACTTCCATCGCTGTTTCTGGTGCGATAGGTTCCCTTGTATCATCATGGAGTTCTGTATTATCATCCTCTCCTTCCATATTGCTTCCACCATAGCATTCATCTACGATATGGGCATGAAAATAGCTGCCTGCTGAAGCATGAAATCCTGGATTGAGGATAATATCGGAGCCTGCTTTCCAAGTAACAGGGATAGCGTGACTTATAGTAGTAGAAGCACCATTTATATTGACTACTCTTGTATATCCACTATGTCCACCCGTAGAATAAGCAGGTGCTCGATATTCATTATGAGTAATCACTACATTGTCTTCCACCAAACAATATTCATCATATAGATTATTGATTGCAGCAATATCGCCTGCATTATAATGTCCTCTATATCCAATCCGTACACCAGCAGGCGCATTTGGTTTTAGACTTATCGTCTGCTTTTTACTACATCCATCGCAATCATTTGTTTCACAATGATCGTCGGAACAAGAATCGTTTGTATTTGGACAATCATAATAACAACCAAAGTAATATTCCCCATAGTGCATCACCGAAGTATAATTGTAAGGGCCTATATCTCTTCCTTGGTTATATTTCTGAAAATTATGCGATTTTGTTGATCGTATATTCTCCCAATGAATAGTAACATAATTGTCCCGATCACTTCTTGTTTGTTCGTGGTGCAATCCAACAGCATGCCCTATTTCGTGTGCTATGGCACCTACGCAATCATCGCCAATAGATATTTTTTGCATTCCTCCTTGCATTCCGATTCCCTCCGACCAACAACCATCTTCGTGTACAAACTTGATATAATGAATTGTCTGTTGGGTTTTAGGGATTAATTCAATTTTTGTATCTCTATTAATCAATGCAATACTCGCTAAAATATCATCGGCATAGGGATGTCCGTTTTCAATAACGTAAGGCACAACGCCGCCATACCAAAGTTTGTCTAATCTATTGACACCAACACCACGAGATTCTATTTCACTGAATATCTCTTCTTCTGTGCCAAGCATAATATCGCCACCAAAGAAGACTAAGCCATTTTTCACTTCTACTTCCATATATCTTGCTTCCTCTGTAGAGGAGAACTGTATTTTTGTTTCTCGAATATCTTGAGCAAAAGCACGGTTATTAAAAGTAGATAGAAATGTAATAAGGGTTAGTATAGTCATGTATATATTGCGCGGTTTCATTTTTCTAATTTTTAGTTTTTCTTATCGACTGAATATGTTTAGAGCATATTCAGCCAATAAGAAAAAATGAATAATTTAATAAGGAGTTTACTTTGAAGATTTGAGATCTTTAATCTCTTGCCGTAAGGCTTTTACTTCCTTATTCAACTCAATGAGGTGCAAGAATAATTCTTCAATTTTCTCTTGCTGATTCACCGTTATATCACCTATTTCAATACCACCTGCTGCTTCGATTTCTGCTGCGGAAGCAATGTTATGTAGGTGTCCTCTTTCTTCGATAGTTTGTTCTACTTCTTCCAACGATTTTAAATCATAATCATCTTGAAATACATAATCTGCCCAATTTTGAGAGAGTTGCACTTTCAGTTCTTCCACAATTGCCTTGCCATCTACTGCAAAGCGGTATCCGCTAGGTACATTATCCGTTCCGATGCCTACGCCTCCTGAATCGCCGTCTAAGCTCATCATCGTTTTGTTATATTGACTGCCTGCACTTTTCCAAAATTGCAATCGGATTTGATTTGTCTCTTCATGAAATTCTATAACCCCAGCATCATTTGCATTATCTACCAAAGCTATTCTTGGACGCGTCGCTTGGATAGATAAGCGTTGCTTCGGAGATGATGTTCCAATTCCAACGCTACCTCCAAAAGATGAAGATTTTCCATTACCTCTCAACTTTGTTTGTCCTCCCAATTGTAAATAGCCATAGTTACCAGCAGCTACTTGTAAATAAACTTTTTCGCTAACGCCAACGGCTGATACTACCAAGCCTTTATCAGGCGTACTAGAATTTACATGTAAGGGCATAGCAGGGCTTTTTGTGCCAATACCCACTCTTCCATTTCTATTGACTACGAAGTCTATTTTATATTCACCTGCATCTACATTTTGGTTAATGAAACGTCCTACAGTCAGTCCATATTCGCTGCCACCTAGATAGGTAGAGCCAGCATGATTACCTGTACGTTGTAGTTTTAGTTGTGCATAAGCATTGTTGGCTGATACATGAAGCTTTTGATCTGGATTCGTAAGTCCGATACCTACTCTTGCATTTGTAGTAGTCAAGAAGCCACTTGAGTTGAGGTTCCAATCTTGCGCCATAGCCGTAGTTGAGATCAAGAAAAATGCGATAGCGAATGTTAGTGTAATTTGTAAATTTTTCATTGTTTTCAATTTAGTAGTGATAAATTATTTTTAATAACGCTGTTGTATTAAGCACCTTACAAAGGTGCTGTGGATAAGTCAGCTATAAATCCCCCTAAAAGAGGAATGCTAAAATATCCCCCTTTATGAGGAGAAGCTTTTAGTCGTTTTATTTCAATATTCCTTATGTCCTTTGACACTTCAAAAGTGCTGGAAAAGGAAGAAAGATTAGGTTGGAATGAGCGAATGGTCAGAGTAATGAGCGAATGGCCAAGGGCTTAGTTTAGGACAAAAAAAATGGAATAGAGATGGTAAAATGGATTTATAAATTATCCAGTTTTTATCTCTATTCCACCGTTTGTTTTGGACAAAAGTATAGTCCATCAATATGGTTTATTAGTCTCTAATAAGAACAATCTGATTTTGCACAAATCTGTACAATAGTTCCTCTCTGTAAAGTGCCGATACAGCCATCCATTTTTACACGCAATGGCTTTCTAGCTTGTAGGGCAGTTAAGGCAATATTGAACGCTCTATCTAAAGCTTCTTTGCCGCCTACACTCTCCACAGTAAGTGCAATATCATCATTTTTAGCACAGGATTGAGTCTTCGTGCCTTGCCACCGAATGTATATTTTATTACTGTGCGATTCCACAATATCAATCATTCCATAGCCCCATTTCGGGCCAGCATCTTCTGCTATTGCTTCAGATGGTATTGCTGTAGTTTGATTTTCTTGAGGCTGAAAAACGAAGCTGCTAGAACATAGAATAAATGCCGCAAATAAAAATGTTTTAATCATGATAGAATGTTTTAATGAGTGGTTTAAATATGTGTTGAATAGGTACGCAGATACTTTTTTAACCGTTACTTAATTCGCTTTTGCTTTTTGTACAAATTTTTGAATACAATCAAATGGATTATTTCCATGCACATAAACGCAATCACAAAAATTGGTGCATTTATAGGGATCAGCTCCTTGATAAATACAAGCGACAGCACAACTATTTGATTTATTTTGTCCAATCCGTTGTTGTTGCGCGACACTTGCTACTTGCGCTTTGTAAGTCGGTAATCTAGATTGTGTGTTTCGTCCGCTTCTAGTCGTTCTTGTAGCTCTTGTCGTTGTCTTACTTGATGGCAGATTTTTTACATAATCTGTAGACCAGTTTAAAAAGACTTCACTTGCTTTATTGACTTGCACTTGGGTTTTAGTATTTTTCTTCGCCATATTAGCTTTACTGTATTGAGCATTCAAACTGGAAAAAGAGAAGAGCGTACAGATTAGCATACTGATAAAAAAAGTGATCGTTTTCATAATGTGTTTTTTATAAATGATTGTTTAGCATTGCTGCTGTTTGACATTTCAAAAATGCGGGAAAAGGAAGGAATATCGAGCGTGTATGAGTGAACGGTAGAATTAATGAGTGAACGGCTGATGGTTGTTCTTAGGATAAAAAAAAGAGGAAACAAAGACGTTAATCTCTATTTCCTCTCATCAGTTTAAAAGCAGCAAAATTTAATTTATCACTTGAATTTTTTCCCGCTTTAGCAAGCTTGTTCCATCTCTTATCTCTACAATATAAATGCCCTGTGCTAGACTAGGCAATGAAATAGTAGTAGCGGCAGTTTGCATAGTTTCTGTATACACTAGTTTCCCTAATACATCATAGAGACTCAATTGTAGTGGAGCAATAGCTGGAAGATCTATATGTACTAGATCGCTTGCAGGATTAGGATAAACCCGAATATTGGAAGCATTTTCTGCCGCATCTACACTACTCAATACACATTCTGCGGTTTCAGCATGGTTGCCTTTGCGTAAGCCATTTCCGTAACTTGCCACCCAAACATCATCAGGATTATTGGGATTGAAAAATACACGTAGTGGCTGCTGAAATGGATAACTTTCAAGCATTTGAAAGGTCGGGTTATCAGCATTTAGATTATTGGTGTACCACAGCCCTTCCGACTCCGTAGTGACATACATGACATTACAATTTTCAGGATGAATGCTGACCGATTCTACGCGATAGAAGTTGCCCAGTTCTTTCCAAGTTGCGCCTTTATCTTTTGTCCTGAAAAGCCCTCCTAAATCTTGGGTAGCAGGATGCGAACTATAGCCATCAAATACACCTGCATACCAAGTACTATTGGTTTCATCGTAGGCATCTAGCACGACATCTTTCGTCCAATAGATCATTTCGCTGCTAGAGCGGTCTTCCCAAGTTTGCCCATCATCATT
>CALGLY010000170.1 GCA_937959095.1 uncultured Saprospiraceae bacterium | reverse complement strand
CAGTTTTCTTCGTTACAAAATCGGGCTTCATAACCAGTTATGTTCCCAATTTTGCGCCTCGAACACTAAAAAAATAAGCTTAGTCAAAATACAAATAAACTTTTGTTACAGTATACTAAGGAACGAGACATAAATAAATGTTCAATTTTGGATAGGTTGTTTTTGACTCGTTCCTAAGTAGGAATGAAATTTATCAAAATAAAAAAAATCCTTCTCAGGCAACCCTTTCCAAGAAAGATGTACCTACCTTAGTAGTTAGGCAACTTCCAATAATAAATTGCCTTAGACAAAACATGATAATCGAATAGCTTGACGCAAGAAAAATTCATAGAAGCAGTAGTTCAGGGCAATGAAAGAGCGCGACGTGCTTTATACGAACGGTATAAGGTAAAGCTCTTTATGGTGTGTCTGCGTTATGGACGCGACAGAGCAGAGGCGGAAGATATGCTGCAAGAAGGGTTCATCGTTATCTATAAAGATATTAAGCAATATAGTGGCAAAGGCAATCTAGAAGGCTGGCTACGTAGAGTGGTAGTAAATACAGCTTTGAGGTATCTGCGGAAGTGGAAAAATCCGTTTGTAGCGATGGATGAGCAACTAGAAGTGGCAGATTACAAAGAAGATACGAGCTATGATGCGCCTTTGAATGTGCAGCAATTGACAAAAATGATTCAAGAATTGCCCGTCGGTTATCGAACCGTATTTAATATGTATGTGATGGATAGTTATACGCATAAAGAAATAGCCAGTTATTTGAATATTAATGCCGGAACATCTAAAAGTCAATTGGCAAAAGCACGAAAGATGCTGCGCCAGAAGGTAGAAGAGCATTTAGCAAGTGATACGATAAAGCGATAAGGATTATGGAACATAAACCGAATGATAGAATAGACGATTTTTTTAAACAGGCTTTTGAGGGCGCAGATGCGAACCCTAAAGAAGAGCAATGGAATGTCCCCTCGGATGAAGTGTGGGAGCAAATAGAAGCGGCTACCCAAACCGACGATAAACGCCGCCCTCTCCTACTCTACTGGAAATGGGGCGCGGTGGCAGCGAGTTTATTACTCTTTATGGTCGTAGGCGCACAAGCTATTCAGCAGCAAATTAAATTAAATCAACAAACATCTAAAATTCAACATATAGAAGAACAATTACACGATTTACAAAAAAAAGAGGCCGAAACTACTACTTTAGACATTGATGCTACAGTAAAAAACTCAACAATAGTAACTAGACAAACTCCTACAGAGGAGATAGCCACGCAGAAGAATACAACAAAAGAAGTAGGCAAAAACATAGCACAAAGTACTACTCCTGTGAAGATACTCCCTATTTCAAATATTGAAACGACAGGAAAAGCAGAACTATCATCAGAGCAAGAGCTTGTTTTAGTAGAGCAAAATAAAGATGAAATTGTAGCGATAGATAGCAGTTCAGAAATAGAAACACCGAAGCTAGAGTCAATACTTTTAAAAGAAAAAAACAAACAAAATAAGCCTATAGTGGCATTAGACGGATTGGCATCAAATATAGATTTGCTACAACAAACACCAATCGTGCCAGTTATGAATAGGCAAAACCCTCCAACACAAACGAATAAACAACGTCCTTCAATTACGGCTTTCTTTGCGCCTGTGCAGTCCGTTCAGCGTTTCGAGAAGAATCGTAGAAACTTCTTCCAAAGTGAGGTACTTAGTGAAAATGCCTTGAATGTGGGATTACAATTCTCTTATCCTTTGGCAAAAGGGTTATATGCAGAAACGGGCTTTGCCTATGCTACCTCTTCAGCCACACGAGAACATCGTCCAAGACCAAAATTCCTTAAAGGAAATGAACGCATGAATACGAATGGTGATTTAGAAAGTACCTATAATATTACCTTACTCACTTCGGAAAGCGTGATTGAAACGGATGTGGTACTTGCCCGCGTCTCCACTAGTGCCGAACCTAGTAATGGCTCGGAATTGGATTTGGTGCTTACTTCTAATACGAATATTAAGCAGTTGCAAATTCCGTTTTTATTGGGCTATAGAATCCAGCAAAAACGCCTAGGTTTGGATGTAAAAATGGGACTTATCGCTACTGCAGCATTAGAAAATAATGTAAGCCTAGATAATGCAAAACTGAATGGACAAATTCTTCGAGTGAATGAAGTGAAGAATCCTCAATCGCGGCATTTTCATAAGAAAAATAAGGTTGAACCACAGCTTTATGTTGCTACGGCACTATCCTATCAGTTTGCTGAAAATTGGGCGGTACAAGTAGAGCCTTATTTTAGTAAATCTACCAAGCAACGTTTTCTTCCAAGGACTTCCTCTTCTATTTCTGCTAAATCGGCAGGTGTGAAGGTGGGCGTGCGCTATGTGTTGTAGAAAAATTCAACCATGAATCTACATGGAGTTTTCAATTTTTAAGTACAAGTATCAAATGCAAATTCAAGTCCAATTTGCACTTGCGTTTGATACTTGCACTTGTACTTTAGAACATCTATAAAGGTGTGGCACTTATTTGTTAAAAGAATCAAAAATTAAAAACTGCTGAAGGCAATTAAGTAAAGCTTCAAAAATAATCTAATCCAAACTATAATAATAGTGTAGTTAAACGGAAGCAACATAACACCTCGTTTTGGATTAGCTTATTTTTGCCC
>CALGLY010000169.1 GCA_937959095.1 uncultured Saprospiraceae bacterium | reverse complement strand
AAATGGGTAAAAGAGAATGAACCCGATGTTTATGCTAAAATACATAAAATCCTATTGCCTGGTGACTATATCGCTATGCGTTTGACGGGCGAAGTAGTCACTACCCCTAGTGGACTATCAGAAGGCATCCTTTGGGATTTTATACAAGACGACGTAGCTGATTCGATACTTAATTATTACGGCTTTCATAAAGAAATTATTCCGACCGTAACATCTACATTTTCATTTCAGGGCAAACTGACACCACAAGCCGCTGAAATGACAGGACTTTCGAGTGGTATTCCAGTAAGTTATAGAGCTGGAGATCAGCCGAATAATGCACTCTCTTTGAATGTCTTACAACCAGGAGAAGTTGCAGCTACAGGAGGTACATCTGGCGTAGTATATGGCGTAGTGGATAAGCCTATATATGATATACAGTCGCGCGTAAATAGTTTTGCACATGTCAATCATACGAAATCACAGCCTCGCATTGGTATCTTATTATGTATCAATGGCGCAGGCATTCAATATAAGTGGATACGAGAAAATATGACTTTGGGGCGGTTCACGTATCAGAAAATGAATGAAATAGCAGCAAGCGTGCCAGTGGGATCAGATGGTCTTCGGATAATGCCTTTCGGCAATGGAGCAGAACGAATGCTAGGAAATAGAAGTCCAGGCGGGCATATAAGTAATTTGCAATTTAATAGGCATACCAATGCCCATATTTATAGGGCAGCTTTGGAGGGAATTGCTTTTTCTTTTGTACGTGGAATGCACGTATTACGTGATATGGGCATAGATGCTTCTATAATTCGGGTGGGAAACGATAATTTATTTCGTTCTAAAATTTTTTCAAAAACAATTAGTAACTTGCTTCAATGTTCGATTCAGCTAGTGGAAACCACTGGTGCAGTGGGTGCGGCAAAAGCTTCGGGAGTAGCAATAGGGGCTTATAATTCAGCGCAAGAAGCAATGCAAAATGCAGATACAATTGCTACTTTCGAACCATGTCATACAACCGATAGTTACGAAGTTGCGTACGCGCTTTGGAAACAAGATTTAGAAAAAGTAATCGAAGCCTGACTGATTAAGAGAGTAGGAAATAAATAATCTACCAGTTCTGCGACTTTATTTCGCCCTTTTACTGCGTTGGAAAATACTCATTATGCAAAGGCATAACTCCACTTTTTCCGCCTTGTAAAAGAACAAACTAAAATCACACTTACTGGTACCTTATTTATTTCCTACTCCCTAAAATAAAAAATGGGCGGAAAAGAAAAAGTCCGAATCTGCCTGCTTGTAGCAGACAAGCCTGAATGAAACGAGCAGGTCGGAAAGTTGTTCTTTTATCGTCCCTTATTTATGACTAAAAATAACTTTCTACACTCTCTACACTCTCATCTAAAACAGCACCTTCTGAAATTGATGAGAACTGGAAGAAGGTTTGCAATTTTAATTAACGTACAAAATTTTTTCGAGTATGAAACGTAATCTCTTTTACGCTGTAAAATTTCATTGGAGTAAGCTCGGTGTACTTACCGTCTTCTCTTTACTTTTTGCAGTAAGTCTTTCTGCACAACGTACCGTTACCGGTACGGTGATAGATGTAGATGATACCCCTTTAATTGGTGCTAGTGTTCTTGTCAAAGGCACTTCTACGGGGACAGTAACAGATATTGATGGAAACTTCTCTTTATCAGTTCCAGCTGATGCTACTGCACTGACCATCAGTTACACAGGATACCAAGCACAAGAATTACCGCTAACCGCTTCTAATGCCTATGCTATTATACTAGCAGAAGGTATTGCTATGGATGAAGTTGTCGTGACAGGCTATAGCGTAGATCAACGTAGAAAAACACCAGGTTCGGTTTCCACGATCAAATCTGAAGATTTGAAAGCGGTACCATCAGGTAATGTTGAACAACAGCTACAAGGACGTGTGCCAGGGGTGACCGTGGTAACGAATGGACAACCAGGTACCACTAGCCAAGTACGGGTAAGAGGCTTTGGTGCTTTGGGAGGAAATGCTCCTTTATATATCGTGGACGGAGTGCCTGTACAATCAACAGATTTTTTATCTCCTGATGATATTGAAAATACAACTGTCCTAAAAGATGCGACAGCAGCTTCTATTTATGGAGCAAGAGCTGCGGGTGGTGTAATTGTATATACCACAAAAAAGGGAAAGCGCAAAAAAGGCTTGCACGTTACGTATGATGGCGTATTTGGTGTAACCTCTCCTGGCGAAGGAGTTGAGAAACTAAATCCTCAACAGCAAGCAGATTGGACTTGGAATGCCATTAGAAATGCAGCAACACAGCTTGGTGAAACACCTAATTTTGGTCATCCACAGTACGGTTCAGGTAGCACACCTACTCTACCAGACTATCTTTTAGTTGGTTCAGATGCAGGTGTTACAGGTAGTGTAAATTTAGACGATCAGGCTAAGCTTTATAATGTTGATCCAGAGGTTGGTTCAATTTATCAAGTAATCCGAGCGGACAAAGAAGGTACGGATTGGTATGAAGCTATTACAAGAAGTGCTATGTTGCAACGACATGGACTTGGATTTTCAGGAGGTAGTGATGCGAGTCGCTATTACTTGGGACTGGGCTATCAGGGACAAGAAGGAATTGTAAAGGGGCAACGACTAGATCGATACAGCCTACGTCTAAATACGGAGTTTGATTTACTACCAATGCTTCGTATTGGAGAAAATATTCAGGCGACTTATCGCTCTGCTAGAGGCTTGCTAGGTGCTGGCGGTGGTGCTGGTTCTTCTGATGATGAAAACCTCATCAATCAAGCCTATCGTATGTCACCAATCATTCCTGTATATGATGAATTTGGTGGGTATGCTGGTACAGCAGCACCGGGCTTCAACAATCCTCGAAATCCAGTAGCTACTATAGATGGTAATGAGAATAACCGTCCGTTTGGTTCAGAAGTGTTCGGAAATCTTTACCTAGAACTTGAACCTGTTGAGAATTTAGTGCTACGCACGAATTTTGGAGGACGTTATTCTAATTTCAATAATTATGGATTTACACGTCGCCAATACGAAAATTCTGAAAATAATAGTTCTTTCGCTTATTTCCAGTCTTCTTCATGGGGAACGGAATGGGTTTGGACAAATACTGCGAACTACAAGAAATCCTTTGGGCTAAATACAATTGATGTCTTACTAGGTCAAGAGGCATTGAACTTTGGTAGTGGACGCAGCATTAGTGGTTCTGGTATCAATCCATTTTCGCAAAGCCCTGATTTCGTAAGTCTATCCACGGTCAATAGCCCTGTAGTAAATGGGGGACATTCTAACGGTATCAATTTTGCTTCTTACTTCGGACGCTTAAATTACGAGTTCAATGACAAATATATCGTTTCCGCAGTTGTACGTCGTGACGGTTCTTCCCGCTTTGGTGAAGAAAACCGCTACGGTATATTCCCAGCATTTTCTGCAGCTTGGAGACTTTCTTCTGAACCTTTCATGAGTGGCGTTAGTTTCATTGATGACTTAAAAATTAGAGGTGGATATGGTATCATGGGTAACTCTAATAATGTGAATCCAAATAATCAATTTAGCTTGTTTGCAACAGGTCTAGGACCATCTAGTTACGATATTAACGGTACCAATGGAAGTGCCGCTCAAGGTTTCTTCAGAAACCGAATTGGTAATCCATTGGCACAATGGGAGAGAGCGATTACTTCTAATATTGGTATAGATGCCTTACTTTTTGGTGGCAAAGTAGATTTAGGAGTAGAAGTATGGAGAAAAGATACAGAAGATTTATTGTTCCAACTACCTGTTACAGTACAAACAGGATCGTTTGCTGCTGCTCCTTCTGTGAATGTTGGTGAAATGAGAAATCAAGGAATTGATTTTGTACTAACATACAAAGACAAAGCAGGTGATTTTGGCTATGAGGTAACCGTAAACGGCGGTTTCCTAGACAATGAAATCGTAGCATTAGCACCAGGTATTACAGATCTTCCGAACAGAAGTTCATCCTATAGAGGTATTACACCAGTATTGAACAGAGTTGGTCAGCCACTTTCTAACTTCTTCGGCTTTGAAGTAGTAGGACTATTCGCAGACGCAGCAGCAGTGGCAGCAGCTCCAACACAAGATGGTGCAGCACCAGGTCGCTTCCAATTTGCAGACTTGAATGGATTCGATGAAAATGG
>CALGLY010000168.1 GCA_937959095.1 uncultured Saprospiraceae bacterium | reverse complement strand
AAAAGAAGTATTCTTTTCCTTCGGTATACTGCACTCGAATTGCGTTTTTTTCTTTTTCAGAAAGCGGCTGAAATTCAGGGCGACAACCGTTGCAAGCTACGGCTACTTTTTCAGGAGAAACCGTAAAATGGGTCAGCATATCTTGTTTGGTATAATTGGAGACCGTGACAATGCGCTCCGCTTTTTGAATAAAGCGCGGCATGAAATAACGGTAGTATTTTAAATTTACGCGACTAACTTGTTCAGGAAAATGTAAGTAAGCCAAATCATGCACGACCAATAGGGTAGGGGTGCTAGTGCGAAGGCTACAAAAATTGTCAGGCGAAAAAAAGACATCTACTGCATAGCGTTTCAGCGCGCGCGCTACCGACCACTCGAACCATAAAATAAATAAAATTGGATGTCGAGCAGGTGGTTGTAGCACTACGGGCGTGATATTGCTTGCAAATATAAATTGCTCGTCATAAGGTCGATCGAAGAAGAAAATAAATTCATCTTCGGGTTGTTGTTGTACCAGTTCTTTTAGAATTTCATAGCTAAACCACCCGATGCCTTCGAGCTTATTTTTTAGTAAAAATCGTGCATTAATTCCTATACGCATATGCTTGAATAATAAGTATACTTTCGGATAAATTGAGCAATGGGATTTCGTTAATTTCTAGAGCGTAGTATTATATTTTTGCTTTTATTATTGATTAATAGTTTATTATAAATGAAATAATAAAATAATATTTAATTGTTAGGCGTTAGAAAAAAACTACCTACTTAGGTTTTAAAACAAGGAAGCTAATATAAACGTATTATTAGAGTAGACCTATCTTAATCGTTATCTTTTACCATTACATCCAATAAATGTAACATCTTTTCCCGTTTATCGACCGTAAAAAAAAACTTAGCCATTATCTTCAACTCTGATTTTGCTTTCTTCCAAAATATTATGATATTTGTTCTATATATTTGTATTTTGATCTTTTGTGATACAAAGCAATCAAAATTATATATGTTCATGGGATTATAATTTGTTAATAGTAGGTCGTATCACATTAATCTGTGATACGACTTTTTGACGAGATATAATTCTTTAATTTTTTATGTGAAGCATGAGATCTAAAAAAAAACTAGTAAACAAATCTCTGTTTCTCCACACAGCTTACACATCTATTATCTACCTATCACTTTACTTTATAGTAGTATAATTCTACTAGTTTGGTATTTTATAGCTATTTTTTTGCTATGAAGAATTAAGCTTATTTGAAGATTATAAATTCTTTATGAAAAAAATAATCAATAACTATTAACTCTAAAAGATACTGAATTGATTAGCCCCGTACTGCTCTTGGTGTAATGTGTTTACACCTGCAACAAATAATACTTGTAAATAAGTTTGGTGCTTCCTATGGAAGCAATGGTCTTGTATTGCCTAATAACTAATGCAGACCAAATGAATTGTCTAGAAATGTGTCTTCTACGAAGACCTCTAGTGTTGGTTTAGACCAACTATATAGGGTGTGTGACATAGGTGCATGCACTTTACACAAGTATTATTTAACGGATAAATTTCCTTTTATGGACGGCAGATTATACCCAGGTCCTACGCTATTCAAATATAGTGTTGCTGTGTTGTTGCTCTTTTTTGGAATGACCTTTACTTTATCTGCACAAGAGTTGCATGTCACTTTCGATGTGGTGGAACCTTCTTGTGGAGCTAATCGTGATGGTTCAGCAACAGCTATTGCAGATGGCGGTACAGCCCCGTACTCCTACCGATGGAATACAGGCGCCACGACCCAAAGTATTCATAACTTAAATGCAGGTCATTACACTGTAACAGTTACAGATTGGCGCTCTAATACAGCTATAAAGAGTGTTCATCTTTCTGAACCTATTAATCTTTCTTGTAATATTGATATTACAGAGAATTGTGGGGAAGCAACATTTACAGCAAGTGCTAGAAATGGTGTTGGACCTTACAGTTATTACTGGAGTAATGGCGCAAGTGGAAGTGTGCTGACAGTAAACTCTTCGGGAGTCTATTGTCTCACAATTACAGATGTAAATGGTTGTAGAGAAGAGAAGTGTAGGCAGGTAGACCTTAGCGGTTTTTCTTTGACTACTTCTTCTACAGGAGTAGCTTGTAATGGCTACCAAAATGGTTCAGCAAGCGCACATGCTAGTGGTGGCAGTGCTCCTTATACCTACTCATGGAGTAATGGTGGCAATAGCCAAACAATATCAGGCTTAGGTGCTGGTGTATATACAGTAACAGTAACAGATGCAGAAGGATGCTCGACAGAAGCCTATGAAGTAGTAGAATCTGTAGGCGTTCTTGATGTGAGTTTATCTGGTTTTAACCCAACTTGTCAAGGAAGTACAGATGGTAAAGCAAGCGCGCAAGCAATGGGCGGAACAGCCCCTTATACGTACCAATGGAGTAATGGACAGGCAAATAGTATGGCAACGGGCTTAGGTGCTGGTGTATATTATGTAACCGTGACCGATGGGAATACTTGTCAAAAAATTGTAAGCGTAAGTCTTGTACATCAGTCGAATATTACGGCTAGTGTACAAGGAGGAAATACAATTTGTGCAAATGAGAATAATGGCACACTAACAGCTAGTGCTGCTAGTGGTGTTGCACCATATACCTATCGTTGGAGCAATGGAGCAACTAGTAATGCCATAGGTGGCTTAGGTGCTGGAACACATACCGTTACAATAACAGATGCAGTTGGTTGTTCAGCTACTGCAAGCGGAACCGTTTACGCCTCTCCAGCCTTAACAATTACTTTGAATAAGCAAAATCCAGGGTGTAGTGGTGGCACAGGCAGTCTGACTGCAAATGTAGGCGGCGGCACAGCTCCTTATACCTATTCATGGAATAATGGTGGCTCAAGCAATGCCATAGGTGGTTTAGGTACAGGTACATATACGGTAATTGTGTATGATGCACATGGTTGTAGAGCCTCAGCAACAGAGACGATTTACGCGCCTGCTGCTTTGACTAGCACAATTAGTGCAACGCATGTAGCTTGTCATGGGGGTAATGCCGGCACAGCAACAGTGCAAGTAAATGGTGGTACGCCTCCTTATACCTATTCATGGAATAATGGCGGTACAAGCAATTCTATAGGTGGTTTAGCTGCTGGAACATATAGTGTAACGATAACAGATGCGAATGGCTGTACAACAACTCAATCGGTACAAGTCAATCAGCCTTCTGCAATTATGCTAAGTGTTTCTTCTTCCACATCATGTGCAGGAGGAGCTACAGGCACCGCTACAGCTACTGCTAGTGGAGGTACAGGAAACTATCAGTACCGTTGGAGCAATGGTGGTACAAGTAATTCGATTGGTGGTTTAGCAGGCGGCACCTATACCGTAACTGTTACCGATGGAAATGGCTGTACAAGAGTCGCTTCTGTAGTGGTAAATCAAAATGCACCACTTCAAATTAACTTTGTAAAAACAGATGAAACTTGTGGTAATAATGATGGTACAGCTACTGCTTCCGTAAGTGGTGGAACTGCACCTTATACTTACTCATGGAGTAATGGAGCTACAAGTTATGCAATAGGAACACTAGATGGAGGAACATATACTCTAACTGTTACTGATGCACGTGGCTGTACAGCTACGCAGTCTATAACAATTTATGACGTTCCAGGACCAGATATTGTACGCATAGGCAAGCGCGATGTAAGTTGTGCAGGTGCTAGCAATGGTCAATTGACTGTTGTAACATCAGGTGGAACATTACCTTATAGCTATCGTTGGAACAATGGCGGTACAGGAGCTACAATCACAG
>CALGLY010000167.1 GCA_937959095.1 uncultured Saprospiraceae bacterium | reverse complement strand
AAAAATATTTGCCGTAGAAAATTGGATTGTCCAAACCGATTCTGGTCCATTTTCAAATTCTACGGTCGAGAGTTGCTGAAAATCGTCCAATAGTTCATATTGCCCGAGCTGAATAACTGCATCGGAATATTGTAGCACCTTGTCCCATTCACCTGTATAGGTGTATAGTTTTGCTAAATAGCCTGCTGCTGCGCCGCGTGTTACTCGCCCAATTTCATCGTGTCGGGGTGGTAAATTTTCGTAAGCAAATAGAAAATCTTCTTCTATCTTATCCCAAACTTCAGTTGATGATAGCTCCACATTGGAAGTTGTTGTTGGGTCAGCATTTTCATCTAAATAAGGGATATTCTCGAAGTTGCGCTTCATATCAAAATGGAAGTGTCCGCGCAAAAGTCGCATTTCTGCAATACGGATGCTTTTTTGATAGGTTGGATCTTCTAAATTTCCTATTTCGCGTAAGGCTAAATTGCATCGAGCAATAGAAAACATTGGGTTACGCCACTTTTGTGCTATCGCATAATTGGTTGGGTCAAAAGTAGCTGTTTCCAATTGGTGAATATCGGTACGGTCGGCGATACCACCACCACCTTTATAAGCATCATCGCTACGCACATCAATGACCCAATTGCTGCTTGGGCCAGCAAAGGATTGATCATTTCCAAAGAAATGCGCACCTAGTGCTTGATAAGCTGCTATGACTAATTTATCAACGGTATTTGCGGAAAGTACCCCTTCTGCTAATACTCCTTTAGGGGAGGTAACCAAGGTATCTTCTTCGCACGCTAGTAGGGTGAATACCAAGCCAAAAATGGCGAAGATAGTCGTGTATTTTATTATAGATTTCATTTCTATTTTTTGTGCTTGATTCTAAATTTGAATATTTACTCCCAACAAAAACGTACGGGGCAATGGGTAAACGCCCAAGTCTACTCCTGGCACATTTACATTCACATCACTATCATTACCTGCGTAGGGAACTTCTGGATCAATGCCTGTATAATTCGTAAGTGTGAAGACATTTTGGACTTCGCCATAGATGTTCACTCCTATATCTTTCGTCCACTTTTTTGGTAGTGTGTAGCTCAAGCGTGCCGTACGCAGTTTCAAGTAGTCTGCTGCTTCAATGAAATAGGAAGAAGACCTATTTTCATTATTGTCATTCACTAGAATAGGTGCTGGAATAGTTGAACTAGTATTGTTTGGACTCCAAGCATCAAGAATACGTGTACTTCGGTTGAAATCGCCATTTTGAGCAAAATCCATGTACCAAAGAACTTCATTATAGACCTCTTGCCCTACTGCACCATAGAAGAATAAGTCGAGGCTAATGCCCTTAAAACCTGTACTCAAATTCAGACCTGCACTGAAATCAGGATAAGGATTGCCGATATAGGTTCTGTCTTCGTCATCAATTACGCCATCTGCATTGAGGTCTGCATATTTCAAACGCCCTATGCCTTTACCTGCTTGCTCCGCATGTCCGTCCACTTCTGCTTGGCTTTGGAAGATACCTTCCACCTCATGTCCAAAGAAAGTAAAGGGTTGTCTGCCTACGGTTATGCGAGTACGTCCAAAGTCAATATAGCGGTCGCCATCCGCATCAATCGCGCCTATGTTTTCCCCCAAACTCACTACTTCCGAACGGAAAGTGGTGAATTGTAACATGCTCGAAAAGTTGAAATCACCGCCATCACTCAAATAGTTATAGCCTACATTAAAATCAAAGCCATTTGTACTGATTGTTGCAATATTCCCGAAGGGTGCGCGCCCTTCGCCTTGTGCGGATAAGAGTGGGATTTCGCGTAAAATATCCTCGGTTTCTTTGATGTAATAATCGGCTTGTAAGGTGATACCACCATTCAAGAAAGAAGCATCGAAACCAATATTTGTCTGTGTGGTTGATTCCCAGCGTAAATTTGGATTTCCGCGCGTGAGTACTACAAAGCCTTGTTCTACACCATTATTCGTACCCAACAAATCATAATCTGCATGATTGAGGTCTGCCCCTACAATGGAAAGCGTAGAGAAATCGCCAACATTCTGATTTCCTTGTATGCCCCAGCTTGCACGGACTTTCAAATCGGCACTATTTCCTAAAATATCTTTCAAAAAATCTTCCTCCGAAGCTCTCCAAGCGACAGAAGCGGCGGGGAAAAAGCCATCGGTTTTCAAGCGGGATGTTTGATCGTATCGTATCGTACCTGAAAGAATGTATTTATCATCGAAGGAATAATCCAAGCGTCCGAAATAAGAGAATAAGCCCCATTCTGTACCACCACCACCATTGGTAGCCGATCCAGAACCAGCATCGAGATAAGTAAATTCTAGCGATTCTATTTGAAAGCCATTTCGCGCGCCTTGCAGAAAAAGAAAATCACTTTGAATCGTTTCCACTCCACCCAATAGACTTACATTATGGCGCGGCAAACTCAAACGATATTGTGCCGTATTGGTAAAGGTTGTTGTAAGACCACGCTCAAAACGATTGAAGAGGAAGTTATCTTGTATATCAAAATCGCCCTCACTGAAACCTGCATTAAAACGGCGTATGTAAATATTGCTGTAATCTATACCGTAGCTTGATTTTAGAATTAGGTCATGTTTATCGCGTAAGCTTTTGAAAGCGTCTAGGACATTTATTTGTGCATAAGCATTGCCGAAGATGCGCCAATTCTTATCAAAGTTATCTTGATTTTTTTCGAGTACACTCACCATATTTCGCACATCGGGCATTCCTCCAATTTTACCTG
>CALGLY010000166.1 GCA_937959095.1 uncultured Saprospiraceae bacterium | reverse complement strand
ATCAAGCCATGTCAAATTTTCTAGATTACCCAATTCTACTGGGATACTGCCGCTTAATTGATTATAACCAAGCCGAAAATGTGTTAATTTTGCTAGATTACCCAGTTCTGCTGGGATACTACTACTTAATTGATTATTACGAAAATCAAACGATGTTAAATTTGCTAGATTACCCAATTCTGCTGGGATACTGCCACTTAATTGATTAGAAAAAAGCTCAAGCTGTGTCAAATTTGTTAGGTTTCCTAGTTCTGCTAGAATACTACCACTTAATTGATTACTGCTAAGATCAAGCCATGTCAAATTTTCTAGATTGCCCAATTCTACTGGGATACTTCCACTTAATTGATTAAAAAAAAGTCGAAGCTGTGTCAAATTTTCTAGATTTCCTAGTTCTGTTGGAATACTGCCACTTAATTGATTAGAAAAAAGCGAAAGTATTGACAAATTTGCTAGACTCCCTAATCTTGCTGGTATATTGCCTAACAGACCATTCGATTGTAATACTAAGACTTCGACGCAGCCGTCATTACTTAATGCTACACCATGCCAGGTATCTATAGGTTGGTTAAACTGCCAAGTATTCCCAGCATTTGGGATAGAAACACTCGCTGTTCCATTATAGTATGTAGTACTTGCATAAGTCCAATTTTCCCCACCCGTAGCATTATAAAGATCTACTAAAATTAGAGAATCCCGCATTCTACACTCGTTCACTATAACAGCTGCTCCACAATTGCAATCCTCATCAAGAATATCATTAGTAGTACTAATGTTACCATCGTCACAAGTTGCGCCTATTTGCGATTCTCTGTTACAAAAACGAGTAAAATCACCTTGCCAGGGAAGTTCGGAATTATTGGTGAAGTTAAAAAACTCAACATCACAATGAATCAATAACTCTTCTGGAAAACAATCACTTAGTTCATTATAGGCCATAGTAAGACTAGACAAACTAGATAGATTCGCTAATTCAGCAGGTATACTGCCTCGCAAATCATTAAGGGAAAAATTAAGTAAAGTCAAATTTGTTAAGTTTCCTAGTTCACTTGGTAACTCTCCTGACAATCTAGTATTTCTTAAAAATAGTAACCGTACACATTCATTCTCGTCAAGTTCAATACCATGCCAAATATTTATGGGCCTATCAAAGTCCCAAGCATTACCAGCATTTGGAACAACTCTAGTTCTAGTTCCATCCCAATATGTATCTATTGGGTTATAAGTCCAATTCCTTCCATCCGTAGCATTATAAAGTTCTACTAATGCTAGGGAGTCGCGAGTACGACAAGATGTACAAGAATTTAATGGCAAAACTATTAAATCAAATTCTATCACTTCAAAACAATCATCGCTATTCTGAACTTCAACACCATAAAATCCTGAATCAGAAGTTTCAGCATTATTAATAGCATATTGGTCACTTGTCGCTCCTGATATAGAACTACCATCGCTATTAAACCATTGATAGGTTTCGCCAACCTGTGTGTTGCTAAGTCTCAAGCGTACATCTTCTCCTTCACAAACAATATCGTTACTTTCTGCACTCGCCACAATACCTCGCCCTTGCCCTTCTATTATAATTTCCTCTATACAAAGGGTTTCACTTTTTGTCTGCGTTCCTATTTCTATATCAATATTTAAATTATCTCCTGATGTAGGAATTACTCCAACTAATGTCCCACTATAAGAAGTACCTGTAGGATAATCTGTCTCACTAGCTGATTCTCCACCAGAAGAGATACGTAACCGAATTCTATCCTCGCCACATTGTCCTCTTCCTTCAAAACCTGGCGCAGTGGCAGAACCCGATGCAATTACTGTAACGATAACCGAACAGAAATCAGAAACATCAATATTATTGATACTATAAGAACTGGTATTATCTCCTGTGGCAGAAGCTCCACATACGGTACAACCACTTCCTTCCAAATCCGTAACACAAAGCGAACTTCCAAAAGTCACCGTGCTACCATCACCACAATCCCTTGCGTCGAAGTTTCCAGCAGAAAAGGAAGAAATCGTTTGAATTACGGTTTGTCCATTTAAATAATGTGTATAGCTTATTAACAAACTCAAAATACTCAGGCGTAGCAGTGGTATCATTTTTTCAGAATTTAAGATTAACAATAGGATTACTTAGGTATTTGCTCTGTTACAAATGTACTAAAACGAGAGCAATTTTCATGTTTGTTCTCGTATACATAAGCGGAAAAAAGTATAAGGAAGTCCCCATTTTGAATAGAAAAAGACAAAAGCCACCCGAAGTACTCCGAGTGGCTCTTGCTTGTTTTTGGGCTTATAGAAAACAGTCCTTACAAAATTTCAATATTCATATCGTTCGTTACCGTTGCCGTGATGGAAGTCCCTGTATTAATTACAGTTCCTTGATTTGGATATTCGCCCCGTAGAGTTTGTTCATTCCCCATTAGCGGCACTTGCTGTCCATCCACAGCTTGTACGCTTGTCAATTCAATCGTAATCTCCGCAGGATTATTAAAAGTTGCTGGATGAATTGTTTTCACTCTACCCAGTGCCATTGCACCTGTTGTGATGATTTTTTTTCTATCCTTCATCACATTCATTTTCACTTTGAATTGTAGAACTTTTCCTACCGTTGCTTGTTCCGTAAAAACGCGTTCATTCAATTCTAGATAAATCAAAGTTCCTGCGGTTAGTTGAACCATTTTGCCACCACCTAGTGGCTGACTGCCTTCATACACTTGCTCTTCCTCTACATCTATTTCACTCAAAGATACTAGCTCTTGGAACGTCTCTAAATCATACTCGGTTTTTTCGTCTTCTGTTGCAGATCTGAAAGCCATCGGTTGGGCATTCATATTAATACTTGCAAATACTACTATCGCTAGAACAAATAAATTTTTCATTTTATATTAGATTGAATAATTATCAAATTGAGTTTAGAAAGCAGTTTTTTTGAGGTCATCTCTAGTTGGCTGTGATTTTAAGCGTTTACGCTTACATCGTTTTGTACACGCGCACTCACAGTTTTTCCGATATTTGCTATCGCAGGCTCGTTACAGCAGCAGTTGCCTTTTACTGTCATTGGAATACTACGCAGATAAATTTGCTGACCGTCCACCGCTTGTGCTGTTTCTACTGAAATAACCAACTTTGAACATTCTGGCTTACGTTTTTTACAGCCGCCACAGGTTTTTACTACGTCTTTAATCATTCCTTCTGCGATGCTTCCTGCTGCTATGATGACTTGACCGTTTACCGTTACATTACTACGTACTATAAATTCTACTACATTTCCAATTTCTACCTCATCGGCATGTACTTCTTGATTGAGGGATAAAGAAATGGGTGTTCCTGCTCTTAGGGTAATCAGGGTGCAATCAAAATTTGCTTCGATGCTAGTTGCTACGGTTGAGAAGCTCATCAAAGTGAAAGAAATAAGAGCGAATACGAATACTGAAATTTGCTTAGTCATGATGAATGTATTTTTTAACTGTTTTAAGATTCCAATTGATGCACTGTATTGTGCTTACATTCATTAGTGGAGCATAGGACAGGGGCGTACCCATTTTTGAGGAAATAAAATGAAAATTATTGTTTTTCGGATTAATGATATTGCTGTTTCGTGAAGTATAAGAGTTAACCACCTCGGTTAACTTCAAGATAACCAGAAGATAACGAGTTATCTTAGAAATATGAGTAAAAAATAGAAGTCCAAAAGCATCATAATACGATAGTCCTTCGTAGAAAGGAAATATCGTATTTATAATCTATACAAATTCCCAATTAGATGAGCGAAAAACAACCTCCAATAGAGAACGAAGATAATTCATATAACAGTGGTCGTTTTATTATTTTTTGGATGTTTATTCTTGCTGTTGTTGCTTGGATAGTCTCCCGATTTTATTCGAAAGAAGAACAAAAAAAATATAAATCGCAATTAGCCAAAGAGTATGATGTGAGTACTAAAGTGCTAATGCATTGGTTGAAAACTTTAGCAAGTGATTCTTTCAAAGAAAAATACCTTGAAACAAAAAAGCAATTATTGCCTGCTGAGACTGTGTCCTTTTATATTGGCGAACCACAGGATAGACTTTTTAACAAAAAGGATCTTCCCATCAAAACAAAAACGGATTTGGCAAACGTACTTTTCATTTCCAATTCTACACTCACAGAACGTATAAAAAATATCGAACCTTATGAAATAGGATTTCGAATGAATTATGAGCAATATACTAA
>CALGLY010000165.1 GCA_937959095.1 uncultured Saprospiraceae bacterium | reverse complement strand
TGTAACAGATTTCGAATTTATTTTGGATTTAGACGAGGCAAAAAACGCAGACATAGCAAGGCTATGGCGAGTATTTTTAACGAAGTATAAATTCAAAAGAAATCGAAAAGTGTTATAAGTTATTTTTTAGTCGTTCCTAAGTACTTAAGCCATCACTATTTTTATCACTCTTCCTCTCCCATGCGCATCCCGTACATACAATAAATAAACACCTTTTGCCAAATCCATTGCTGACCAATTGATACACGCTATTCCATTTGAAAAGCTGTGCTGAAACTGATGTACTTTTTTGCCATACAAATCAAAAAAATCGAACTGAAAATTGCCTCTTGGAGCATTTTCTATAGTAATAGTTCCATCTTTATCAATGGGGTTTGGAGAAACTGCAATTGTCCAAGTCTTATCTTTCAAAAGCTCACTAGTCGCTGTTTCTATTTCAACAGGAATAAAGCTGTAATAGACATCTTGTCCACCATTGAAGGTTGCTGCCCACGCTAGGTGTGCGCCTGCTTCAGAAGAAATCATTTGGTAGTAGTCGCCTATTTTTTCTTGATTGGGCCAGCCTATATGCGGGTCAAAGGATTCACTAAGTTGAATATTCTCTGACCAAGTGAGACCACCATCTGTAGAAGTTGAATAATAGAGCGCGGAAGCGACATTTCCTTCAAATTCTCGACAATCGAGCCAAGCCACATCTATGCGTCCATTAGGAGCAACTGATAGCGTACCGAACCATTGCCAATTGCTTTCTGAATTATCGTCATTAATACGAATTGGAGTTTCCCATGTCTCTCCGCCATTAGTGCTGCGAGTAAACATGATGTCAGAAGGGTCATTATTGCTATTCTGTTTCACGGTCGCAACTACATAGACATTACCATCTGTTTCCGTAAAAGAATTATCCGTAGTTACCCATACTTGGCCAAGCATGCCACGTGGGTTTGGCCCTTCATAAGCAGCTAATACGCCACCTAAATTGAGTTCCTTATTCAATTCCCAAGTAATAGGCTGATTTGAATCGCTTGCCGTACTTGATTTTAAAATTCTAAAGCCATTATTTACTTGTCCAGCAGCGTAAACGTTGCCCTCATTATCGACCGCAAGTGTGCCGCGTACAGGATTACTAGGCACAGGCACACAGCTTTCATAGCTCTCACCACCATCTACAGAGCGAGTGAAGGAACCAGGCTGACAAACGGAAGAGGATTGTTTCCAATAGGCATAGATTTGCCCATTGGAAGACCTAGGGCTTTTATCAATCACCATCCATTGCTTATCGCCACCATAAGCAAAAGTCTTGTTTTCCCAGCTTGCTGGATGTGTAGTTTTGAAAACATGGCATCTAAAATCATTGCTTAAGCTATTGTAGTAAAAATTGCCTTCACTATCGGTATCTAGTACAGGATCAGAACGAAAAACAGTGGGTTCTATTGGACTTTGCATTGTCCAAGTTTGTCCCGCATCTTCGGTGTACGCATTTCCCGCTTGCCGAAAATTACTTTCTATGGTCTCGAACTGTCGCCAACCTATCGCCATACGGTTCGGGTTCGTCGGGTCAATCGCTAAGGATGGTTCGTTTGCTGCATCACCGATAATATCATTGCCATTTTCATCTACATTCACTTGTATAGTTTCTATAAATGCACTTTTGAACCCATAGGCAGGGCCTGTGATACGCTGATTTTTGGGTACAGCAAGATAGGCATCATCTAATATTTCTTCTTCGTATTTTATGTGCTGTGCATAAACATTACTTATCAAAAAAAAGCAGCATAATAGCGAGATGTAGTTTTTCATTTTGGATATTTTTATGCTTAGCTCGACTTTAGTCATTGGCAACTAGCTATTGGCTAAAGTCGAGCTAAAAAACACGAAACGATTAGAATGCTAAAAACGCGTCCAAGAATTGATCTAAGGTATCCAAAGTTGCCTTATCTGTTATAGTTTTTCCTTCCAATAGGCTTCCTATTTGCGAAATCGGCAATTTATTGGGCATAACCTGTACGCCTACATGATTTAGAACGGTTGTTCCTTGGTCACAGCCTCGCAAATTGCCTGCTCGCCCTGATGCAATGCCAATGAGTGCTGCTTTTTTGCCTTTAAAATTTGCTACATATTCTCGTATCGAAATCGCATCAATAAAAAGCTTCAATGCGCCTGGCATCCCCCCATTATATTCAGGCGAGAGAATCAAGAATTTTTGGGCTGGAAGAATCGCTTTATCCTGTAATTCGGCTAGACTTTTCGCTTGCTCGCTCGGTTTATACATATCTGCAAAAAACCAATCATGTGGAATATCTTCTAGGGCAATAAATTCTACAGCTTCTTGAGTTTTGGTTTTTAATTGTTCTGCACAATAGGCTGCAAAAATTCGGGTTTTGCTTCCTTTTCTATTTGTACCGCTTATTATTGTTATCATATTTTAATTTTGTACTTTCGATTTGCGAATGTAATCATATACTAGAAAACAGAATAATATAACAGCTCATAAGTGCCACTCCTTAATAAATAACCTTCAACCGCAAATCAGGAATGATTCATTAGACTTGTTACCCTTTAAAAAGTGCTTAACTGAAATTCTGATTTTTTCGATAGTTTTTCTTAAAAAGATGGAGTATTGTTGATACTATGACTGATTTTTAAGGCAAAATAGCGGAAAAGGTGTTTTCAGATGAGTGTTTTTTAAAGGGTAACAAGTCTATTAATAAACAACACAATTAAAATATGCCATCATTACCAACATTATGGTTAATAGAGTAGCTTTTTTAATGATGAACAACCAAAATATTACTACAAACACCCTATAAAAGGTAAATTACGGTTCATTAGAAGAAAAAAACTGTCCTTTTTTTTGTCAAGAAAATGTATTGTTTTACTTTGCATCAAAATTAGTTTCAACCGATTACCAATTATTAGTAGCTTACTTTTAGTTAAGCAAAATAAGACGACACAAGCAAATACTCTCACGTCTCTCCTAATAATTGTTTTTATTAAAATACATTGCTGTACTAGAAACTTGAACCGTTAAAACATACTTACTTTTTACTATCGTGCAAATGATAGCACAACTCTGCTTATAAGTCACCTTACCAAGTATTCTTCTACAGTATTTTTTACTTTATTTATTCAACATAATACAATTTAAATAGCACTTGTAAGCTATTTAACTACTCTTTATATCCAACGTAAACAAAGTTACAAATACTACCTTCATGAAAAAAATTTACCTAGCCGTAGTAATTCTATTATTGAGTACTACCTGTATTTTTTCGCAAGCCACTAGTTTAGAAAACCCAGTAACTAAGTGCGCCACTATGGAAATGCATCAAAAACATTTAACCAATAATCCAAGTGCCCGTTTAGCATTTTGTCCTTTACTAGCTGAGTGTTACGCTGATCCTGCTGATGATGGGACGGTAGAAGATTGTGCATTTGATACGCCAAATTGCACTTTTCGGTTACCTATTATCTTTCATATTCTTGAAAATAGTGCAGGCAATGGACATCCAGCAAATTTAGCAAGCTTGATTGACCAAGAAATGGGCGTATTGAATGGCTTATATAGCCCCATAGGTGTTTCCTTTTTTGAGTGTGGAGAACGTAATATTATTACCGACCCTAATGGTGGCGATGGTACTTGGACGGATACACAAGATGATGATATATTTGGAGGAAATATTACCTCTGCTAATGATGTAGCTGGTGTTATTAATATTTACCTAGTTGTAAATTTTAATATTGCTATTTGTGGCTATGCCTATTTACCTACAGATGATGCTAATCTAGGACTAAATCATATGGTTTATTCTACTAATACAGGATCCTGTGGCTTTGGTACAGCAAGCACATCAGGTCACGAAATCGGACATTATTTAGGACTATTTCACACCCACAATGATGATAGTGCTGCGGATGAAGTAGTAAATGCCGATGGAAGTTCTGTATCTCCTACTCAGAATGCCGCTGATAACTACTGTACGGATTTCAATAGAGGGGGCTTATTTGGAGGTGCTGGAATTGGTGACGGAATCTATGATACCAATCCTGATCCACTTCTAAGTGAGGGCAGATGCTTTGATGCTGGTGACCCAGCTTGCAATATGCCTTGTATAGGACCAGTATGTCCAGAATGTTATGTAGATGTTTGTAATGGTTGTTCTTATACAGGACCTGCGCCATTCCAACCTGATTTAACAAACATTATGAACTATAACCCTTGGGCTAGTTGTGGAGGTACTGATTTCACAACGTGTCAGTTGGCGAAAATGAGTGATTTACTCAATACTTGCAAAGGACAAACTATCTGTTGTATGCCTGATCCAGAAGCACCTACAATTGCTCCTGTTTGCTCGAATAATCCTGCTGGTTTATTGAACGCAGTTACTACTACAACAGAGGAAACACGTTCCGGAGAAGGAAGTCCATTTGCAGCAGAATGCTTTGCTTGGTGGGATGTTAGTACAGGTGGAACACCACTATCAGAAGGTGTTTCTTTTTCACCTCCTATTCCCACAGATGCTGAAGGATGCCTTACTGCTGGTGAATATATGTTTTATGTATCTAATGCCAATTTCTATACAGATGCAACATGTGAAAGTAATCGGGTAGAATTTACGGTTACTATAACGCCTTGTGGAGCTTGTAGTGTACCTGTAGAATTACTTGCTTTTTCAGGAAAATATAAAGATGGAGTAAATCAATTAAGTTGGTCTACAGCTTCTGAAAAAGATAATGCCTATTTTGAGATAGAACGCAGCAATACAGGAACTAAGTTCGAGTCAATTGGTAAAGTTCAAGGTGCGGGAACAACAGTCGAAACACAATACTATACCTTTAGTGACTTAAATCCATCTACTACTCTAAATTATTATCGCTTAAAGCAAGTAGATATAGATGGTACTTTTGAGTATTCTTCTATTGTTTCTATCAATATAGAAGATAAAGATTTCAATACGAAAGTATTTCCTTCTCCGACTTCTAATGTTTTAAACGTAGAAGCAAATCAAAAAGTAAATACAGTTGAAATTATAGACCTGACAGGAAGAGTAATAATGAGTGAACTCTATAAAAATTTGAATTCCGTGCAACTTAATGTAGCTCACTTACCTACAGGCACGTACTTCGTAAGCATAAAATCAGACGAAGCTGTAAACCTTCTTCGTTTTGTAAAGAATTAAACAATAAAAGGACTAGTGTTACGGGACACTTGAAATGGCGGGTAGCTTGCGCGTTTTTTTTCGCTAATCCTGTCTGCCGACAGCAAGGCGCAAAATTTGGAACATAACGGCTTATGAAGCCGAATTTTGTAACGAAGAGTAGCGGAAAAAGACCGACCAATGATTACCCCTCATTTCATACTTGACAATGCACTAGCAACACATATTTAAAACTAGGATCACTCCCCTATCGAACTTCGTGTTTGGTAGGGGATTTTTTTTCTGTGAAAAGAATTTATAGCCAAAAAAGTAAAAATTCCCTAACACCGCTTACTTTTGTAGTCTGAAAACCGCTTGGCAATTATACCAATCCAGACTACCAAGTCTTATTTATCAAATCAATAATTGATGAAAATACAGCTACTTTCTATCATTTTTATGCTCCTATTTAGTAGTCTTCAAGCTCAAAGCTTTAGTCTGAAAGGGCAAGTGCAAGATGCGACTACGGAAAAGCCACTTGCAGGAGTACGCGTAAGCATTCAATACACCAATAAAGGAAGTATATCGGATGCGGAAGGCTATTTTCAGATAGATGGACTAAAAGCAGGCGAACAAGTGCTGCTGCTAGAACTGGAAGAATACCAAAGCCTCGAAAAAGAAGTAGTCGTGAAAGCAGAGGAAGTAAATGATATTGGTATTCTGCTACTTACCACAGGGCAAGATGAAACGGAGAGTCAAGATTTTATCCCCGTCATCACGATTAATGACGATCAATTTTCGGAAAACGATAATGCAGCACAAAATATATCAGGTCTGCTTGCTGCTTCGCGAGATGTATTTATCAATACCGCAGCCTTCAATTTAGGGGCGGCTCGCTTTCGTATTCGAGGATACGATTCTAAGAATACAGGTGTATTTCTGAATGGTATCCCGATGAATGAATTGGAAAACGGACGCGCCTTTTGGAGTGCGTGGGGCGGTCTGAATGATGTTTTCCGAAACCGAACTTTCAATGCAGGATTAGCCGCTACGGACTATACCTTCGGAGATGTAGGTGGCGCAACCCACATAGATACCCGCGCCTCGCAACAGCGCAAAGGCTTACGCATTTCCTATGCCCAAGCCAATAGAAGCTATACCAATCGGGTGATGGCAACCTACAACACAGGCATGATGGCAAATGGCTGGGCGGTATCCTTATCCGCTTCTCGCAGGTGGGCGCAGGAGAGTTATACACCAGGCACTTTTTATGATGCTGCCGCGTATTTCTTGAGTGTCGATAAGCAAGTAGCCAAAGAACATCTAGTCAATCTCACCGTTTTTGGCGCACCCACGAAACGTGGAAAAAATAGTTTTAACACCCAAGAACTTTATGATTTAGCTGGCACCAATTATTATAATTCCTATTGGGGCTACCAAAATGGCGAAGTCCGAAACTCGCGTGTAGCGAATACGCATCAGCCTGTAATAATGCTACGCCATGATTGGGAAATTAACGAAAAAGAGAAGTTAACGACTTCGCTTTCCTATCAATTTGGACGGAATGGAAGCACTGCCATAGATTGGTACGATGCAGCCGAACCACGTCCCGATTATTATCGCCGACTACCGAGCAATGCGCGAAATCTTGCCTTTTCAGAAGACTCACTCGCGCTAGTAAATGCCTTTCTCGAAAATCCCGATTTGCTGCAAGTAGATTGGCATTCGATGTATGATGTCAATAGAAATAATGTAGAAACGGTCGAGAATATAAATGGTACAACGGAGAGCATCACGGGCTTGCGTTCGCAATACATTATCGAGGAGCGCAGATATGATAGCCGCGAAGCAAATGCTTCCATGATTTATGAAAATAGAATGAATCAAGTCCTGACCTTCAATGCAGGAGCAGGTTTGCAATATTATAGAGGCAATAATTTCAAGGTAGTCAATGACCTACTAGGCGGCGAATTTTATGTAGATATTGATAAGTTTGTAGAGCGCGACAATCCAGGCAGTCTAACCTTGGCACAAACCAATTTGGATGTCCCCAATCGCATACTTCGCGTGGGAGATCGCTTTGGCTATGACTACGATCCAAATGTGCGAAAAGGCTACGCTTGGGCGCAAGCTAACTTTAGCTTCCCCAAAATGGATGCTTTCATAGCGGGCGATTTTTCGAGTACTGGTTTTTGGAGAACAGGCAATGTAAAAAATGGAAAATTCCCGAATAGTTCTCTAGGCGCAAGCGATTTAGAAGTCTTCTTCAACTATGGCGCGAAGGCGGGTTTGACCTACAAAATGAATGGTAGAAACTATTTTTCTGCCAATGCACTTTATCGTACCCGTGCGCCTTATTTCCGTCAGGTATTTAGTTCGCCACGCACGCGAAATGAAATTGTTCCAGACTTAGTAAGCGAGAAAATAACAGCAGGTGAAGTAACTTATAACTACCGCTCACCTTATCTGAAAGCAAAGGCAACTGCCTACTACACCCTCTTTGAAGACCAAACAGAAATCAAGGCTTTTTTTATAGATGAAACCATCAATGTGCCGATTTCGGATGCGGTTTCGCAAGCGATTTCGGGCGGCTTTGTTAATTACTTATTACGAGGCATTGATAAGCAACACTTCGGGGTAGAATTGGCTGCGGAAGCCAAACTTTTTGGCGGATTGAGCGTGAGTGCTGTAGCTGCCTTGGGGCAATATACCTTCGTGTCACGCCCAACAGCAGATATTTATTTGGATAATAGTTCCTTGCGCCTAGTGGATGATAGAACGATTTATGCCAAGAATTTTTATGTACCTAATACGCCACAAACGGCCTATTCGGCAAGTCTAAAATATCAAGGTAAAAAATATTGGTTTGCTTCGCTAAGTTTCAATTATTTCGATGATATTTGGATGGATTTCAATCCGAACCGTCGCACAGATGCAGCCGTTTCCTTCGATGAACGGGGTATAGATCGAGTGGAACAAGGCTCTGGACTTTGGAATGAAATTATCTATCAGGAGCGCGCACCATCGGGCTATACGCTTGACTTTTTTGCTGGCAAATCCTTTAAAATAGGAGAAAATTACTTCCTAAATTTGACTGCAAGCGTCAATAATATTTTAGATAATCAAGAACTCATTACAGCAGGCTACGAGCAAGGTCGCTTCGATTTTGAAGAAAAAAATGTAGACCTTTTTCCAAATCGCTACTTATATATGTTCGGCTTGAATTATTTCGTGAATGCTACGTTTAGAATAAATCTTTAACTAATTGAAAATGGATAATGAAGAATT
>CALGLY010000164.1 GCA_937959095.1 uncultured Saprospiraceae bacterium | reverse complement strand
CAACTCCTTGAACTAAGGCAGTATGCACAGCGAAGAGGATTTGAAATTACGCAAGAGTATATTGATTATGCTTCTGGAAAGGATGATAAACGCAAGCAATATCAAGCCATGATAGATGCTGCTAGGAAACGTAAAATTGATGTTGTACTCGTGTGGAGATATGACCGCTTTGCTCGTTCTACACAGGCTCTTGTCAATGCACTAAAGGAATTTCAATCGCTCGGTGTAGATTTTGTCTCCTATCAAGAAAATGTAGATACTACTACTGCACAGGGTGAACTCATCTTTAATATCATGGCTTCTTTGGCACAGTTTGAAAGCAACCTCATCTCCCAACGAGTCAAAGCGGGCATGGCTCGGGCAAAAGCGCAAGGTAAGCGTATCTCTCGTCCAACACTTTCAAAAGTCAAGCAAGCGCAAATCAAAAAACTCTACGAACAAAAGCTCTCTATCACAAAAATCAGTAAGCAACTTGGCATTTCTTATGGTAGTGCTTGGAACTATGTACAGCAGTTTAAGGACAATAAAAACACTCCAGACTAAATCCGAACTATTCTAGGAGATTCTCATCCTGTTTAATCCATCTAACATATATCTATGGGACATTTTTACCTTTTGGGCAGCCGAGACCTTACACACACTATGAAACAAATAATACTAAGTTTAGTAATTGTATTACTCCTAGTAAATCTATCATTTAGCCAAGAAGCACTCATTTTTTACTCTATGGATCAAGCTCCTGTTTCAGGAGCAATTCCTGATGAAATAGGGAATACAACAGGCACAGTCTTAAATACGCCTCCGTTGCCCATTTCCATTGGAGGCGCATCCGCACAAACAGGCAATGCTTGGGACTATTCCAATACAGATGCTTACATCAAAGTTGCTGCAAATACGGTTACTTCTAGTATCGGTGATATCGTGAATACCACAGGTATCACGATAGGCTTCTGGGCAGATTTTACCTATGATCCTAGCATACATCCTAATCATAGAGTAGCAGGTATGGATGGCGGTGTGTTTGATTTTAATCTTGGACATGATGGCATCGAATTTCGCTTCGCAAGTGAAGTCCACAAAATTAGAACTACTGCGGCAGATAATGTATTTGATGGTGGTTGGGAACACCTAGTCGTTACCTTTGATTTCACGACTAGCACCAATAATTTATCGTGGTATTTAGATGGTGTACTAAAAGGGACTACCGATGCGAATGTAACCAGTTCTTTTAATTCCACAACGGATGAACTTATCATAGCGGCACGTAGCAATGAAACCTATTATTTTCCAGGTAAATTAGATGATTTTATCGTTTTCGATGAAGCTTTAAACAGTGCAGAAGTACTAGATCTTTATCAAAATGGAGGTATCGCTTTTTGTCCAGCTTGTAGCACTTTACCTACCTCTCAGATAGGTGGCTATACCTACGGTTGGGACAATTATGATACCAACGAAACCACAGGCTTAGGCGCACGTCCAATCACCTTCGACTTTACAGGTGTCAATACGATTCGGCACGCACCAGCTATTGGAATACATCCGCGTGTATATTTTAATCCAGAAGATATTCCAGACATTCAAAACCGTCTAGCAAATACAGAAAGCGGGCAAAATGTAGCTGCTCAAATTCACGCCTACACAACTCTATTAAATTTAGGATATACAGGCGGTACGTATAGTCAAAGCGCGCCCTATGCACTAGATCTAGATGGTAATAGATGGGTTGGTAATGCTGGTTTTTGGGATAATAAACCTTATTATGACAAACTTTTGGCAGGCGATGCTACTGTATTTGCTGATGCTGGTTTCGACCAGAAACGTAGAAGTTTACTCGCTTCTATAATGGCATTGGAAGCCTTTGAATGTTTAATAAATGCAGGTGGTTTTGATGCAGATACAGGCGAAAATTATGATGATCGAGCAATTGACTTAGCCACAGCACAAACCTTTTGGGCAAATTTTGCCCTCACCGACCCAATGGTAGGACCAAATGGCAATGACTTCCGCTATTTTCCAGCTACACACATGGGCTTGACCTATGATATGAATTTTCATGCCATGACGATTGCACAAAAAGACATCGTACGCCAAGCCGTCGCCAAAGTAGTACCCGCCACGCCACGCCACGGTATGGGGATGATATCTTATGCCAATACAAGTAACTGGAGTACGTTGAATTCTTTCGAAATCCTTCCAAATTTAGCCATAGAAGGCGAGCTGGGTTATAAACCAGCTTTAACCCATGAATGGATGCGTGCCTTGCACAATTTCATTACCTATGGCTGGTATCCTTCGGGTGCAGGTTACGAAGGTTTAGGCAAAAATTATCAAATGGCAACTATACTGGTAGCGGCTGCCAAACGTGGGTATAGTCTGTTGGGACATCCACATGTACGCGCCTATGCTACTGAATTCTTACCAGCTATTACACAGCCTTTTGGTTATGGTTTCACCAGCTATGATGTATGGGGCGGCAGTGGCTACGACCCAGAAATAGGTGGCTATAAATTTAGTAGTGCCGATGCGATTGGCTTGAAATGGATTTTTCCGAATGATCCAAGCGTAGATTTTGTATGGCGCAACTATATTCGACAAGCGTATAATTCAACATCCGATGGATATGTGTACC
>CALGLY010000163.1 GCA_937959095.1 uncultured Saprospiraceae bacterium | reverse complement strand
CCTGTGAGCCGTCCATAAATTTCTGGGTCGCCTACTTCTGGGCAATCCATACATTTCAAGGAATTAATGCTAATTCGATATTTTGGATAGGCAACATCACAAGTTCGAACGCGATATTCCGATGCCAAGACGACTCGTGCAACAGGCGTTCCTTTTTTGAGGTAACGCAACTTATAGGACAAGGGCAAGCCTGGCGATGCTTTAGAATAATTGCCTCCTTCTGAAATGTAACTATAGAGTTCATTCGGGCCATTTACGATTTGTGCAGCATCGTTGGCAGAACCACCTATCACGACTGCTTTGATATTAGACGATTCTATTGTTTTGCGATGTTTGGCCTTCATTTCTACTTCGCCTGATTTCATCGCTGTATCCAAAGCCGCATTGAATGCCGCATTAATTTCCGTCATGCTTTTATTCGTCTCTACGGTATAAAGTACCATTCTTCCATAGGCAATAGACGATACAAAAACAGGACTCGTACTATCAAAATCACTGATATCGGGTAATGTTTTGAATAAATCAGAAGGATGATTCGGTGCATCCATATCAATCGTGTAATAGGTCTGCATATACTTTATAATAAACTTATTACTGTATTCAGATTGATTAAAATTAAAGGCAGCCGATACACTTCTACTTCCTGAGCGATAGTTTGCGCCTAAGGCTACACTCAAGTGTTCTTCCGAATAGACTTCTGAAATCTCGAAACTCAGCTTTGCAGGCGTAGCAGATTCTACTTCTTGATCTAAGATGGATTTAATGCCTTCGCGCACGGTCGAAAGTTTCGGATTGGCTATTTCTACTACGGGACTACCGCTAAGGTTTTGTAAAGAAATGGATAAGGTGATAGGATTTCTATCTCCTCCAATAGGTGTATATTCCCCCGTAGGGATAGAGGATCCCATCAATATTGCCCCTGGATAGATTACGTCTGTAGTAGGATCAAGTGCCAACATTTCATCGAAACCTGGTGCTACTTTATAGCTGGTATAATAGCACTCTAATATCGAATTTGCAGGATCTCGTTCCATTTCAGAAGTGGCTAAAGTGGCTGGTTCTGCTAGTTCTTCTGCTTGTGTAAAATTATTAAGCTTTACTAATTTTTGATTGAAGGCATTAGATGCTTCGCTAGAAATAATCGTAGGCTCATTATTACAAGCCTGAAAGCAAAATAACGCCATAAAGAGGGAAATAAATGACTTTGTTTTCATAATGAATGTGAGATTTATTAAATTTTTAATGCAAAATTTTATAAGTGTTCAAGAAAAATGCTGTCCCAAATCTATTGGCATTTTAGCAAAACTCCTATTTAAAAACTGGAATAAATATGTTTAATAGAATAAAAAACTAAATTTTATTTATTCCTTTATTCTTCTTCTTCTAATTGCTTACATTTACCATGAAGCCGTTTTTGGAGTAAAAAAATTGACGAAAATGAAAAAAATATACACGCTTGTACTTGCTTTATCACTACTTACCATTGGTATAGCCCAAAAAAATACCTATAGCCAGAAAAAAATCGACGCACTAAAAGCAGAAGCAGAACAAACCATAGACAGCCGTGCAAAAATGGCGCAGGTGATGGTCGATAAAGTCTTTAGCTTCGCTGAATTAGGCTTTCAAGAAGTGGAGTCTTCCAAATACATGACCGACATTTTGAAAGAAAATGGCTTTGAGATTGAATATGGGATTTCAGGCGTACCCACGGCTTGGTGGGCGACTTGGGGCAGCGGAAAACCCGTTATTGCATTGGGTAGCGATTTGGATTGCATCCCTAGAGCTTCGCAACGACCGGGCGTAGCCTATCACGATCCCATCATAGAGGGCGCACCAGGGCATGGCGAAGGACATAATTCGGGCATTCCGCTCAATATGATTGCTGCCATCACGGTGAAAGAAATCATGGAGCGCGAAGGAATACAAGGCACGCTCATTCTTTGGCCAGGTGTGGCGGAAGAGTTAGTGGGTACAAAAGCCTATTTCACTAGAGATGGCTATTTCGATGAGATTGATTTGTGCATTTTCACGCATGTTTCCAGCAATATGAAGGTGTCCTACGGGCAAGCGCGTGGCACAGGACTTATTTCTGTGGAATATACCTTCGAGGGCGAATCAGCACACGCCGCAGGTTCTCCCTGGCGCGGGCGCAGTGCTGCCGATGCCGTGGAATTGATGAATATTGGTTGGCAATATCAGCGCGAGCATTTAGATCCTTTGCATCGTTCGCATTCTGTGATTACATACGGTGGCGACCAACCGAATGTAGTCCCAAGTAAGGCTTCTATTTGGTACTATTTGCGACATGTGACCTATCCTAGAATTATGGATGTTTATGAACGGGCCAATGCTATAGCAGAAGGCGCAGCTCTGATGACCAATACGACGGTGAGTAAAAAAGTGCTAGGTTCGGCATGGCCGCGTCATTTCAATGAAGTGATCGCAGAAACGATGTATGACAACATCAAAAGCGTAGGGATGCCTGAATGGAGCGAAGATGACCAAACGCTTGCGCGTGCGCTACAAAAGGAAGTCAATTCGCCGAAAGATACGAATGGATTGGATATTAAATTGGATACGATAGCTGGCCCTGTCGTGCGTTTCGTGAGTGGTGGTTCGGATGATATTGGTGATATTTCTTGGAAATTGCCGACAGTTACTTTGCGTTTTCCATCCAATATTCCTGGCTTACAAGGGCATCATTGGTCGAATGCCGTAGCGATGGCAACACCGATTGCACATAAGGGCGTAGTAGCTGGTGCGAAAGTGGAAGCGATGACGATTTTGGATTTATTGATGCAGCCTGAACTCGTAGATGCAGCTTGGAAATACTTCCGCGAAGAGCAAGGCATGAAGCAAGAATATATCCCCATGG
>CALGLY010000162.1 GCA_937959095.1 uncultured Saprospiraceae bacterium | reverse complement strand
ATTTCAGCTACTGAAACGACTCGATTCATTATTCTATCAGGAGAGCCAATAGGTGAAAAAGTAACGTCTTATGGGCCGTTTGTCATGAATACGCAAACCGAAATAATGGAAGCCTTGCGCGATTCGCAAATGGGGAAAATGGGCGTTTTGATAGAGAATTTTGAGGGATAAAGTAGGGGGAGGACTAATCAGTTTTTTAAATAGACTTGTTACCCTTTAAAAAGTCTAATAAAAATGAAAGTAAAATTGAAATCCCATATCTTTTTTCTAAAGCTTGAAAATGGGATTTCAATTTTACTTTCATTTCAATTGATCATTTACTATCTCATACTTGACTGAAACTCCCCTAACGACTGCGTTTTGTACGCATTTTCAGCAGCGTATTTAAGCTCAGGCATAATTTGAACAACCTGCTTGAAACCTGGTGCTGAACGGATTGGCTCCATCTTTTCATCTAAGTAAACAATAGTAGGATAGCTTGCACGACCATTCATTAATTTATTCGCTAAACCATGAATTCCTCTACGACCTCTCTGCATAAATTCAAAATCTTCCCCCTTGAAAGACATCTTATCTTTGCGCTCTGCATTGAATTTTATAGCATAAAAATGCTCATTCAAATAATCTTGTACCTCAGGTTTTGAAAATGTTTTTTGATCCATCACCTTACACCAGCCACACCAACTTGTGTACATATCAATCATGAATTTTTTTGGCTCTTTTTCATTAGCAGCTACGGCTTCTTCAAAGGTGTACCATTTGAAATCGCTATTGGTTGCTGCTACTGCTGTTGTTGCAGAAGTAGCCTGAATAGCTTTTTTTTGTTGTTGTTGCTTTGCACGGGCAGCTTGTGCCAGTTGCTGTTGTTTCGCACTTATTTCATTAGAAGCAGTAGGTGTAACTGTTTCTACTTCTGTGGTGCTTGTACTTGCCTTTTCCGTATTACAAGCTGCGAAAGCAAATGCACATACTATCGCAAATAAGAATATCTTTTTCATTACTATGATTTTAAGTTTAGACTTTTCTTAAAAAAAGGACAAAGATAGTTTGGTTCTTTGATATATGCCACGACTGAACTCAAGAAAAAAGAGGAGTTGAATATTTTGTCTTATTCTGGCAATTAAAAAAGAGAAAACAGATAAGAACCTACTTTACTGGCTGCTAACGAGTCAGATAATCGGGATAAACCAAACGAAGAATTTTGATTTTATCTCCTAGTATATTTTTTAAAAGACTGATAGTCAGCTTGTTAATTTTTTAATTTATAAACAGCACTGGAAAAGATAAGGTATAGTTCATCCTATTTATGTCCATCAAAAGCAAGACACTTCCACCTAACTTTGTATAACTACTTTATTTCAGGAAGTTCGCAAATAATAAATCTACGCATCTAGCTTTTCTTTTTTAGCTTATCCTTCATTGGAAAGCCTCGACAGAACTAGCTATGCCTACGTTTTTCGCCTTGGCTAAACTAAAGAATCCTGCGCTATCTTGCATAGGTTATTAATTGCGAATTCCCTTTGAATTTTCAGACACACAACAAACTTGCTGCATGAAAAAGACAGACACTAGTATGACCTATACGATAGGTCTAAGGTATGTCCTTCTACCAACAATTATTTTGTTATTGATCGCTTGTGCGCGACAAGAAACAGAAGAATTTGTGAGTGCCGAGGATATTGCATTTCAAGCATCCGAGCAGGCTATTGTCACTGCTGCCAATGGTTATGCCTTGCGGTTTCAGGAAGATGGTATCTATATGCAAACGCCCGACGATATGGACGGCTGGATGTTTAAACTTGGAGGCGCAGACCAAGCCGCTATTCAGGTAGATGACTGGAATGAAAATGAATTGTGGTACCGTAGTATTTATCCTAAAATAGATCTTCGCTTCTATGATGAAGGCAAAGGCAATGCTGGCTATAACTTTCGAGTGAAAGCTGGCGGTGATCCCAACCAAATTTGCCTTACTCTCGAAGGAAAAGGTCAAGCACATATCGCTAAACAAGGCGAATTGGTGCTTCCTACCGAACATGGCGAAATCCGCCATTCTATACCATATGCTTATCAAGAAATAGATGGAACGAAGCAAGTAGTCACTAGCAAATTTGTGCTGAAAGACGGCTGCTTAGGCTTTGCTATTGGTGATTATGACAAGCGTTATGATCTAATTATCAATTAGCAAAATGATGTCAAGTTGCTTTGCAATTTGAGCAGTAAAATCATTGTCAATTATTTAAAGCCGATTTAGCATGTACACTTCTACGAATAAGCTGGTTTTCTCTACTCTAATTCATTCATTCCACTTGAGAAGCTGTGGGGTGATTTTCCTTTTTTTTTGTTTCACTAATGCGCTTTACGCGGATGAAGGAAGCAAGAATTTCTTCACTGAAAATATAGTGAACTGCAATAGCACGTTCTATGATGATGGCGGTGCAGACTATCCTTATATAGAAGATGGAAGTGGTGGACAACTAGTGGATACCTATGTCATTTGTCCTGAACTACCGAGTGTGCAAGTGGCATTTGTTAGTTTCAATTGGTTCGATGTGGCGCAGGGAGATCGCTTGATTGCCTATGATGGTTTGGTGGTAGATGCGGCACATGAATTTGGAGCAAATACAAGCGGTACTGGCACTGGCCCTTCCGTAGCAGACGCGCCTGGCGGTGGTTGGGTGCAAGCAAGTTGTACGAATACGAGCGGCTGCGTGACCCTCGTTTTTGAGCGTAGCAATGATAATATAAAAGGCAATGGTTTTGAGGTAGATGTGCGTTGTAGAACTCGTGATATTGTTATGCAATGCCCTAGCAATGCGCTTTCTCATAATGTGGCTTGTGAAGAAGGCAATGCAACGATAATCCTAGAAGTACCCATGCTACAAGTATGTGGAGAAGCCAGCGAATGGACAATTTCTACTAATTGTGATATAGAAGGCTTACCAAGTAGTGTAAGTGCTAGTCAAACATCTATCACAGGAGTTTTTCCAATTGGTCGGCATATTATTCGTTTTCAAAGTGTGGTTTATCCCAATCAAATATGCGAAGCGGTGGTATACGTCGATCCGCTTTCGATGGCTTGCGAGAATGAAGTCTATTTTTCCTTAACCAATGATTGTACCCTTACTCTGAAACCTGATATTCTACTAGAAGATTTATGTGATGACCCTGCTTTTGAATACGAATTATCCATTCAAAATATTTGGGATTTAGGTGTTATTTCCATCACTTCGGAAGGTTTTTATGTCTTGGAACTGGATGAAATAGATTGCGAACATCCGATTCGGGTGCAAGTGACAAGAACCTACAAAAATGATTGTAATACCCAAGAAATAATGGATGAGTGCCTAGTGGATGTCTATGTGCAAGATATAGTACCGCCTTATTTTCGAGGTGATTTACTAGATGAATACGATATTTTTTGCCCTCAAGATAATGATGCCGTACTCGATAGCCTAAATGCACTTGCTACAAGCACCCAAGCACTCGAACTAGAATTAGCTACAGGTATTGTACTAGAATTGCGCGATGCCCATGAAGTATTCGGACCTAATATTTTAGATAATTGTGATAATTGGACGTACATCGCATCCGATTGGCAAGTGCTTTATGTAGATTGTACTGACGATAGTTTTGGAGGTTTCGACCCTGATGGAAATGGCATCGCCGACGATGTGCTTTGGGACATTATGGCGATAGAATTTAGTGACCCTTCTACCTTTAAAAAATATTTCAGAACCATCCAAGTATTGGATCAATGTG
>CALGLY010000161.1 GCA_937959095.1 uncultured Saprospiraceae bacterium | reverse complement strand
CCCCTTTTATGGTTTGTTCAAGCGGTTACGTTTAGGATTTTGTAGTGGAATGGTGTCCAATAAATTACGGACTTCATCAATATTATCTGTTATTTTGGAGATATGCCACTCTAGGTTTTTGCGTTGAAATTCTTGCTCCATTAGTTCGGTAAAAGCTTTGTACATATACACCTGAAATTGAGGACTAATCCAATAACAGAAATTAAGTGCGATTTCCTTATGGGCATAGGTGCCACCATAACGTCCCGATTTGGATATTATACCAATGGCATTTGTTTGTTCGATATATTTTTGAGCTGTAGCAGAATAACGTTTTTCCAAGTGCTTCAATCTAAAGTTATTCATTTGAGTAACTTTAAAATCAGGATTATGTAACTCTTCCCAAGCCTGTAAAAATAGCAAGGTGTCAACATTTTGTATCCATCTTAGAATAAGTTGTTTACTGTCACCCTCTGCTTTTGCAGCAATATCAGTTAAGGAAATATAATCCTTTTCATTAAAGCTTTTTACTCGAATTTGTAACCCTTGTACTTCAATTTTTTTACTTGCCATATTTTTTTTTCTTCCGCAAAGATAGGACTAAAAACATCGAACCCACTAATCCCAATACCATAAATATCCAGAAGCGATAACGATCCCTTAGTTCCACTTTACCCACATCTCCTAGCAAGATACAAGCTGACCAATAGTAAGGATGTGCCTTGCTAGGATGTTCTTGTAGAAAGCTACGTTTTGCTTCGCTTAGGGCTTGTTGTTTGGCTTGCTTTTTTAGATTTTGATAGAAATATTCCATCAATTGTCCTGTTTGTGCATCATCAATACTCCAAAGCGAAGCGACGACGCTTTTTGTACCTGCAAAGCTGAAAGCACGTGCAATACTCATCAGACCCTCGCCGCGATACCTTTTCCCAAGCTTGGTTTCACAAGCACTTAAGACTACCAAATCGGCTGCTAGGTCGAGCTTATAGACTTCTGATACATAGAGTTGTTCGTTCTCTTGTTCATCCAGTATTTGCGAAAATGCGAGATAGGAATACTTCGGGTTTTTATTATCTAAAATGCCATGTGTGGAAAGATGCAAAATAGAATAACTAGGTGCTTCTGCTTTGAAAGTCGCCTCATAAGCGGTCGTATCCGAATATTGTTTTGCGCCTGTTATACGCTTGATATTTTGTACTTCGATTTGGCTATAGGGTAGGGGACGAAGTTGTCGTATATCGCCTTCAAAGCTTGGTGCAAAAGTCAACACTTTGCCATTGGCAGCGCGTTTTTGATATTTTTGTAGCCACAAGTCAGAGCTATAAGCATAGCTAATGTCATGTTGAAGGATTAAGTATTTTCGATTTTTGAACTTGTGCGGAATTTTGGCAGGCGCAGTCAACAAGGCTTCATACGGAAGATAACGCAGCAAACCACTCGGCACGATGATGAGTTCTCTGGATAACTCTTGCAAAGGGGCTATCAATATTTGATGAAATTTCCAAGCAAGTTGATTATAGACTATTTGTGCATTGGCATCAGATGGGAGTCGCAGGGCTTGATAGAGTTGAATCAATTTTTTCTCGAAATCAGGCGTTTTTTCAAGCTGATAGGCCTGGAAATTATCTTTATTGATAGTAAATACAAAAATGTACTCCTCTGTAAGCTGGTATTCAATAATCGTTTGCTGTCCGGAAAGTTGTTCTTGTATATCTTGGAGTGAAGTAGGTCTAGTTTTTGCTTGATAACTCTGATTTATTTCTAGTTCTATCTTTTCGAGGGTTTGATATAAATTTTCTAATTGTGTATCAATCTCTAAGGAAGGCTTATTCAAGCGATCTTGTTCTAAGTACTCAATTTGAATTTGCAAATCACGTTCCTCTTCTAGCAAACTATCGGCTACGGTTTGCCTACGTTCTAAGACCCGATGCAGCACTCCAATTTTACTTTCTTGTGCATATTGGAAGGCTTTGCTAGTGTCTTTCAGTGCAAAACAACTTTCTACTAAACCATCATACACTTGGTAATATCTATTTCTGAGATGCACCGCAGAGGACATCTTTTGAAAGCTGCTTTGCTGTCGCAAAAGTATATCCCTAGCCGCTTCGTAAGTAGTAAATATTTGCTGCCAAGTATAATTCAAACCTATTTCTAACCCTGATTGCAAGCTTTCCGCTTGTGCTAATAGTAAACTGATTTCATCAGGATAAGCTGCTTTTTCTGCTTTTTCAAAGTATTCAAGAGCTAAGGCATACTTTTTTTGTTCCTGTGCAAGTGTTCCGAGTTTAAAGTTCAATTTTGCTTCGTCGGCTCTTATTTTGTGAGCATTCTGGTAAGCCTTCCTCGCCTGTTGTCCTTTTTTTTGTAGTAAAAAGCAATCGCCGAGACGATTCCAACATTTTGCTTGCTGTTCTTGAGTATATGGATTCTTCTGATAAAAACGGATGGCATCTTGTAAATAGAATTCAATAGTTTGAAACAAGTCAATATCTGAATTGGAATCAGCGGTTCTCAGCAAATAGCCAGTTAGGTTTTGATAGGCTTTCGCAAGTTCTAATTCTAACTCTTGTGTACCTGCTGCTATCGGCACGATTTCGCTGTAAATCTGTTTTGCCAATTCCAGTTTATCCTGATAGATATAGTTTAGTGCGAAATTGTTTTTCAAGCTTAATAGTTCTCTTTTGTTCCCTGAAAAAAGCGATATAGCTCGCTCGTAATAAGTTTCTGCTTCATCCAAATCATTTAAATCACTATAGCAATTGGCTATATTATGCAAAACTTTCCATTGTATGGGTGTAGTATATTCAGCTTGTGCGTTTACAAATTCCAAAGCTTTTTTGTGGAAGTGTAAAGCGGTTTCGGGAGCATTTTGTTTCCATTTGGCATTGCCAAGTCCAGTGTAAATATCCACTGCGAAAGGCGTATTCTGTTCGGCTTGTTTCTTGTAGA
>CALGLY010000160.1 GCA_937959095.1 uncultured Saprospiraceae bacterium | reverse complement strand
GGTAGATGGTCGCTTCGCTTGACGGGCGGCTTGGTCTTGACGATAGACGGAGATTATACTTATATCCGTTTTCCGTCAAGTCCGCAGGGCAACTATCAAGCGAAGCGACCATCTACCGTCCTCCGTAAAAAGAAAAAACATGAACGAACCGAAACGGTATTTAGTAACATCAGCATTGCCCTACGCAAATGGGCCACTACATATTGGACATTTAGCAGGCGCGTATTTGTCAGCAGACATTTTCGTGCGCTACTTGCGCTTGATGGGGAAGGACGTGGTCTATATCGGCGGTTCGGATGAGCATGGCGCAGCCATTACAATACGAGCGAAGAAAGAAGGCACTACGCCGCGTGCAATCATTGATAAATACCACGAACTCTTTGAAGATACCTTCCAAAAAATTGGAATTTCTTTCGATAAATACCATCGTACATCGGAGCAGATTCATCATGAGACTTCGCAGGACTTTTTCCGTGCGCTGCATAAAAAGGGAGAATTTGTAGAGCAAACTACCGAGCAGTATTATGATGAAGATTCCAAGCAGTTCCTAGCAGATCGGTACATCATTGGGACTTGCCCAAAATGTAATCATACGGAAGCCTATGGCGACCAATGCGAAAACTGCGGCTCTACCCTTAGCCCAACGGACTTAATAGAACCACGCTCGACATTAAGTGGTAACAAGCCCGTGCTGAAAACAACGACACATTGGTATTTGCCCCTCGATAAATACGAAGCTTGGCTACGCGAATGGGTAGAAACAGGCCTAGTAGATAGCGAAAAAACACATGACCCAAAGGCTTGGAAAAACCATGTATTGGGGCAATGTAAATCGTGGCTCGATGGAGGCTTGCAGCCGCGTTCTATGACCCGTGACCTAGATTGGGGCGTGGATGTACCACAGGAAATAGAAGGCGCAGAAGGCAAAAAACTCTATGTTTGGATGGATGCGCCGATTGGCTATATTTCGGCGACCAAGCAATGGGCATTGGATAATGACAAGGATTGGAAACCCTATTGGCAAGATAAAGACACGGCATTGATTCACTTCATCGGGAAGGATAATATCGTGTTTCATTGCTTGATTTTTCCAGCTATTTTGAAGGCAGAAGGTAATTATATTTTGCCTGTAAATGTGCCAGCCAATCAGTTTATGAACTTAGAAGGACGCAAGATTTCGACCTCTAAAAATTGGGCGGTTTGGGTGCATGAGTATGTGCAAGAATTCGAGGGACGCGAAGACGAATTGCGCTACAATATGATTCGGAATATGCCCGAGCAGCGCGATAGTGAGTTCACTTGGAAAGGCTTTCAAGACACGAACAATAATGAATTGGTGAATAATATCGCCAACTTCATCAATCGCGTGGTGGTGCTGACCAATAAGTATTATGAGGGCAGCGTGCCTGAAATCGACCAACGACACTTAGTGAATAGCAGTGTGGCGCAAGGCGAATCAGCGAGCTACAAAGAAGAATTACGCATTTTATTCGATGGCTTACGGAATGTAGGTGCGAATATCAAGAAATATGAATTCCGTGCTGCCTTGACTGCTTTGATGGAAATTTCATCGAAAGGGAATCAGTTATTGCAATTCAATGAGCCGTGGAAAAAACAGAAGACTGAACCAGAAGATGTAAAAGTGGTCATGAATTTGGGTATACAGATTGTAGCGGCTTTGAGCGTGGCTTGTCGTCCATTTTTGCCCTTTACTTCGGATAACTTGCGTGGCATTTTGAATTTGCCTGCTATTGAAGAAAAAGGCGAGTGGCAAGCAATGCTTGATACTTTAGAAAAAGAGGAGGCGATTATTCCCGCAGGGCACCAAATCAATAAACCATCGCATCTTTTCACAAAGATAAGTGATGAAGTAATAGCGGCACAAATCGCTAAATTAGAAGCGACCGAAGCCGCTAATAAAGGCGTAGAATACGAAGCAGTAAAAGATACGATTCAGTTCGATGACTTCTCAAAATTGGACTTGCGGACTGGAAAAATAACGGCTGCCGAGAAAATGAAAAAGGCAAAAAAATTACTAAAACTCACCGTTGATTTAGGCTTTGAGGAACGAACAGTAGTTTCTGGTATCGCAGAATTTTTCAAGCCAGAAGATGTGATTGGGCAAGAAATTGTATTAGTTGCTAATCTTGCTCCGCGTAAGCTACGTGGTGTAGAGTCGCAAGGCATGATTTTGATGTCGGAAAATGAAAAAGGGGAATTGGGTTTTGTGAGTCCGCCAAAGGATTGGATTACTGGTTTCACGGTGCGATAGATTGAACACAGAGATACGGGTTTTCCCTCTTTTTCGTTACAAAATCGGGCTTCATAACCAGTTATGTTCCCAATTTTGTAACGAAGAAAACTGGAAAAAGAAGCAGTCATAAATGCAAAGAAATTTCTGTTACAGTGTACTTAATAGTATTGAATACAAAACACTCTTTTTTTATTCGCAATAATAATTTCAGAGACGAAGAACACAACGAAAAAGCCCACGAAATATATCGTGGGCTACGAGTGTATGAAACGTATAAATAATATTAAAACCATAAATTAAGAACGGTAGAGTAATTAATTGAACAGTTAATTACTCTGCCGTTCCTCAGGCTACCGAATGGCGATATCTTTATAATAATTTTTGCCATCAATAGTCACTCGGAATAAGTAATCATCGGGATATAGTTTTTCCAATTTATAGCGCTTGGTGATGTTCGTAGAAAGGATTTCTTTCGTGCTATAGACTAAACTAGAGCCGTTCAAAATGGCAACTTTGACACTCTTCATTCTCGAATCTTGCAATTGCAAACTCACTGCATTATCTTCAAATTCGATACGCGGTGCTATCTGCTGTTTGCGCTGCTTTGTTAGAATAGTAATACCTGTTTTTTGTACTAGAATAGGCTGTTGCACGCTAATCGCAGCATTACTAATTTCTAGTAGATATTTTCCTTCTGCTAATTGACTTAAGTCCAAGAATTTTGCAAATGCCCTTTGCTTAGAAACCTCTTTCTTATAAATTGTTTCCCCTCGTCGATTATTTAGTGCAATTGAAGTTTGTTGTTCCTGCAAGTTCGCAAGATGTAGCTTCAAGCTTGTTGCTTTTGTACCTATTGATATTTTAATAATTGGTTTTCCTTCCTTTGTAGAGCATGCAAATGCTTTTGACATTGCTAATGACACTAAGAGACATAATGCTAAAGTGATGCTGTTTTTCATAATAATTGTTGTTTTTGTTCAATTCAGTACCCAGCTGTAAGCACTGAAAATTGCTAATGGCAGTCGCTCTTTTGTACGTTTTGTAATTCGAAATCAGAATAGATTGACCACCAAAAGCAAGTTTTTTAAAAGACTATGTCCTTTATGAATACAAGTGCAAGTTGCAGCAGAAAACAGAAAGAATCCACTCAGAGGGAAGAGGATGTTTGGAAAAGAGCTATTGCTATTTCGGGAAACCAAATTTTATTTTTAGGAAAAAATAACAGACTGTTGCATTTTTTTGAGCAAAAAAGGTTCAACCTAGAAAATGCCTACTATGAAAAAGTGTTAAAGTTTACATTTTTTTTATAAAATTTTATGGCTCTCCGACAAATCCCATCATTAAGCCGAAGAAAAAGTACTTTTGAGAAGTTTGTTACCCAACCATTCTTTCCTAAGAGGTGGTCTTAATAAATTAGGACAAAGGCATAAAATGCTATTTACCGATAAACTACCTGCTACCAGAGTGAGGTAGTTAAAAGAGTTGAAAATTCACTCATTAAAGCATTTACCATAATTTAAAAACAATGAAATATCCAATTCTAGTTTTTCTATTCCTAATAGGATTCCTATACGCTTGTACCGAAGACGACCCCATAACACCTGAAACAGAAGGCGAAACATGGCAACTTGTAAAGATGTGGGGACAAATCCCTAATTCTGAAACCACAGGGGAAGACATGGAATGGCAAGAGTCTTATGTATTGATGGAAGGTGGCGAGTTCATAAAATCCAGAACACGCAATGGTGATACAGAAGAAGCAGGTGGAAAATTTAATTTTGAAGAATTATCTGATGGTACATACTTAGTGTTAGATTATGCAAAAAATAGTGACTTGATAGGCAATTGCTTTGGCAATCTGCGCGAAGAATTATTTTTGGAATCCGAAGGTAATTTAATAAGCACGTGGCAGGCTTGCGATGGGCCAGGTTTGGAGTATGAGAAGGTGGAGTAAATTTCAAGGCTAAATTAAACCGACTGCTTTCCGCGAAGTATATGTTTCAATGACGACCTTTTTTAAACAAAAATTAACAGTTCTACTCTTTTTTAATAGATAAAGGATATGTTTGCCTATATTTTTTAATTAAAAGCATCTCAATGAGAACATTTGCTATTAGTAAGTTAATCATATTACTTACTCTACCTTTTGGACTTTTTGCACAATCAATTTCAGGAACAGTTTCTAGCGCAGGCGAAGCACTTATCGGTGCTAGTGTATCTGTGCCAGGTACATCTACAGGTACTGTTACTGACATTGATGGTAGCTACACACTAGCACTAAAACCAGGTACTTACGATATCCGAGTAAGCTATACTGGTTTTGAGTCACAAGATTTTAATGTGACACTATCAGCAGGCGAAAGTAAAACTATGGACATCGAAATGGCGGCTGGTATCAGCTTGTCAGATGTAGTAGTAACGGGTTCGCGTACTGCACCACGTTCTTCAGTAAGCACACCGCTTCCTATTGATGTGATTAGTGCGGCAGAGTTGGTGTCTACTGGTCAAAACTCTTTTGACAAGGCATTGACGTACAAAATTCCTTCTTTTAATTCAGTAAACACACCAGTAAATGATGCAACATCTCTACTAGATCCTTACGAAATCAGAAATATGGGACCTTCTCGTACTCTGATTTTGATTAATGGCAAGCGTAAGAATACGAGCGCATTGCTTTACACGCAAACTTCTCCAGGTCGTGGTGAAACAGGTGCGGACATCTCTGCTATTCCACAAGGCGCTATCGAGCGTGTGGAAGTGCTACGTGATGGTGCATCAGCACAATACGGTTCGGATGCGATTGCAGGTGTAATGAACATCATCTTGAAAGAAGATGCTAACAATGGTAGCGTAACTTTCACAGGTGGTATCACAGCGGAAGGTGATGGTGAGACCTATGGTATCGCAGTGAACAATGGTTCTAAGTTAGGCGAAAATGGTTTTGTAAACTATACACTTGATTTATCAAAGCGCGAGCAATCAAATCGTCCAGGCGTAGTAAGCGCAGAAGGCGAAGCGGGTGACTTTGGTGCTGATCTTGCTGATGTACAAGCATTTTTGAATAAGTATCCAGATGCAGGAAATATCAATGGTTCCCCTGAAACAACTGCGGCTAAGTTTGCAGTAAACATGGGTATTGATATTTCTCCAAATACAGAAATGTATGGTAATGCGGCTTACGTTTACAAGAAAGTAAACAGTTTTGCAAATTACAGAACACCTTATTGGAGAACAGAAGAGGCGTTCCCTTACCTAGCGGATTTCTTCCCGAATGGTGATAATGGCGAGTACATTGGTTATGTACCAACTTTCGATGGTGATTTGAATGATTACAATGCAACCGTAGGTTTCAGAAATGAAAAGAATGGTTGGATTTCGGATGTAAGTTTCACGGTAGGTGGCAACCAACAAACGTACCTAGTACGTAACTCACACAACCGTAATGGTACACTAAACCCTGACGGTACATTTAAGTATAGAGAAAACAGCCCACTTATTTTTGATGTAGGTGGTACACGTTTCTCACACCAAGTAGGTAATATCGACATCACAAGACGTTTGTCTGATATGGTAGGTATTGCATTCGGTACAGAGTTTAGAAGTGAAGACTTTACAGTAATCGAAGGTTCTGAATCTTCTTACGAAGATGGTGGACCAGATTCTTTCTCTGGTAATGATCCTCGTAACTCTGGTAAATTCAATCGTTACAACTTCGGTGCTTATGCAGATATCGCATTGGATTTGACGGATGATTTCTTGATTAATGCAACGATTCGTGGGGAGAACTATAGCGATTTCGGTAGTGCATTCGTATGGAAGTTAAGCTCTCGCTATAAGTTAGCAGATGACAAAGCAACCATCAGAGCTTCGGCTTCTACTGGTTTCCGTGCACCATTATTACACCAAATATACACGCAAAAAGCGCAGTATAGCTTCGTACCTGGTCAAGGTATTCAAGTAGGTGGTTTGGTAAATAACGTATCAAGAGAGGCACGCCTATTGGGTCTTCCTCAATTGGATGCAGAGCGTTCTACGAACATCACAGTTGGTTTAGGTCTAAAGCCTAACTACAACTTGAGCTTCACATTGGATTACTACAATATTGCAGTAAAAGACAGAATTATCTTAAGTACAGAAATCGGCGCAACAGATGCTGGTGACACAGCTTTGGATGAAATTTTATCAGCAAACAACTTGTCTGATTTGAGTTTCTTTGTAAATGCACTAGACACACGTACATCAGGTATTGATTTCGTAGCAAGTTACCGTAGACTAAAGGTTGGTAATGGCCAATTAGGTTTCAACCTTTCTGGTAACTACATGATTCAGAATGAGCGTGAGGGTGACATCAAGAACCCAACATTGGTAGAGCAAGCTGGCCAGACCGTATCTAATGGTACACAAGAAGCATTGTTCTTTACATCACGTCCTAAGTTCAAGGCGATCTTAGGTATTGATTACAAAGCTGGTAAATTCACAGCTTCTTTGAACAATACGGTATTTGGCCCTACTACATTCAGACAACAAGGTTTGGATGCAGGTATCTACACAGAGTTTGAAACAAAAGTAGTTACAGATTTAGGTTTGAGCTACAAGCTAGCAGAGAAGACAACACTTGCATTGAACGTGAACAACTTGCTTAATGTACTTCCTGAGTGGAGTTTCAAAGCAGATCCAGGTTCAGAAGCATTGTTGAACGATAAAGCATTCCTAGATAATCAGTCTAACTTGATTACCTTCAACCAACGTTATTCTCACATGACGTATGATGGGTACCACTTTAGCCAATTAGGAACAATCTTGAACCTTTCTTTGAATGTTCAGTTCTAATCATTTAGAATCGACTTCATTGAAGTTTTAAGTAAGGCAATTCACATTAATAAAGCCCACGTGTCTCTTCGGAAACGCGTGGGCTTTTTTGGTTAGATTCAAGGGGGAACTTCGGAATTCGGGTAGCCTCCAAACAGCGACCCATCCAAAGTTGCCTATCGTTTACTATACCTCAAATTAAAGAAGAAGCCTACAATCAATACCGTCAATATCACCACCACAGGTAGCACGGGCGCATTCGCAGGAGTCGTCATTCGGAGACCAATTGCAGAATAGAGAGCTATTGCTCCGAATATTACCCCACCGACTAGGATGAGGTAAGGAATCCAAACTTCTTTGTTTTGATTAAATTTGTATTGCAGATAAATAAACACGACACCCAAAGCTATCCAACCAGCACTTGCTGCCTTCATGTATGTCCAGATTAATCGCTGAAAATTATAAGGCACGTCTTCCCATGCTAAGGCTACCGCTTCCGAATGATAAGGCATGAATGAAGACTTTAGTAAATAAGCCAAACCAAAGAAAAGCAAGCCCGCTTGTGCGAGGTATGTGAAAATACTACCCAATTGATTTTTCATATTTAGATAAGTTTTGTTTCGTGAAGATACCATTTTTGATACTCAAGTGCGTATAATTATGGCATGGAAAGAATATAAAAATAGGGAACATGACTAAATTTTTACTTAAAAAATCAAGTAGATTCCCTAAATTGCGAAACATAATTTTGTCCTAAATAGAATAGTACACAATGGAAGCATTCTTAAATTTCTTTGAAACCATGCCAAGCTGGCAAAAGTTAGCATGGATTTTTACTTGTATTTCTGCGAATTGGATTATAGAATTGGGCTATCCACTCATGAAGTTCGACTATAAGAAATTGAAGCACGCAGGAGTAAACATGGTCTTTCTAGCGAGTGATATTACGATTAATCTTCTTTTCGGACTCCTTACCGTGGGGATTTTTCAATGGGCTTCTAGTAGTCAATTTGGGTTCTTGTATATGATTGATTTACCACTTTGGGTAGAATTAATAATCGCAGTGGCTATTTTAGATTTTGCAGCGCAATACTTGGTGCATTATCTTTTGCATAAAGTGCCTTTTATGTGGCGTTTCCATATGATACATCATAGCGACACGACCGTGGATGTAACTACTGCTACGCGCCATCACCCAGGCGATTATGTGATGCGTGAAGTCTTCGCACTTGGAGCAATTCTTATCAGTGGCATTCCTTTGGCGTATTATTT
>CALGLY010000159.1 GCA_937959095.1 uncultured Saprospiraceae bacterium | reverse complement strand
AATAATGTCCAAGGAAGAATACAAGATGCACTCCGTATTTGGACAGCACCAGATAATAAGGCAATAGCAGAAATAGGCGTTACAAATCCTAAAGCAACATTCCGTTATGTAGATACAGATGATGAGGAAGATTATGGACCTAATGGAGATATTAATATAACAGATGGAGATTTCATAAATCAACTTAGGATAGTTGGTGACGCTCAATACCAAGATTTCCCCTGTAAGTATAATAATGATAGTAGAAGTAATTTTCAAATTTCTTTCAAGTCATTCCCTGTCGTATTGAGAAGTATGTAGGTATAGTCAGTTGTAAGTTTTCATACCATTGTATATTGAATATTCTGGAAGAAGGCTAGAGATTGTTTATCTTTGGCTTCTTCTTTTTTGCATCAAAATAACGAGGGATTTTTCGAAATCCTATTTTCAGATTTAGTAGAAAAATGAAAACCTCGTAGTGCCTTATTTTATAGGGTTTTACAAAATAGGCTAAGTTTTATAAAATCGTTGCACAAATCAAAGTATCTTTACATTTGACTTGAACCTTTTTATAAAACTTAGCCAGTTTACTGCTTATCCAATGGTTAACAATAAGTTAACGAAGTGGTAAACTTGGTTAACGGATTAAGTTATGGCAGAAGAATCAATAGTTCCTAAATTCCCAATCCCTTCACTTGCTCCTGAAAAGGATAATAATTCCGTACTCCCACACTAGGTCGCTGAACTAGCTGAAGGAGCATGGCTTCTAGTTGTTCAAAATGGAAATCCCATGTCCAACGGGCTTGCATAAATTGAAGGCTATTTTTTCCTAATAAAGTGCGTTTGTTCGGATTTTGAAGTAAGTCAAGAAGCTTATCTACAAATTCGTTAGTATTGGCAGCTTCTAGTAGTATTTCCTTATTGGGTGCGCCGATGCCTTCATTTGAAATGCTGGTAACCACCATAGGAAGCTGGGAGGCAAGACTAACCAAGATTTTATTTTGTAAGCCTGCTGCCACGCGCATCGGTGCAATGCCGACGCTTGCCTCTTGCAAAAAAGGACGAATATCAGGCACACGACCGGTCACGGTCACGGAAGTGTCTTGCTTGGCAAGTTGCAGAATGGAGGCGTGCGGATTGCGACCAACGAGCCAGAGTTGTACATCAGGAATTGCAGCTTTCACACGCGGATAGATATGGTGGTAAAAATACATTGCGCCGTCAATATTGGTCGGTACGCCAAAATCACCGTTCATGGCAATTACATTGTTTTGGCGTGTAAGTTGCAGGTCTTCGGCATAATAATTTACATCAATACCATGCGGATTGAAAAATACTTTTTCGTCGGCACTATTCGGGCTAACGGAGGCTTTGTCGTGTGGGGAAATCAATAAAATTCGTTCAAAAGTGGCTATCACTTTGGGTTCATAGGCACGTACTCGTCGATATTCTAGAGTATAAAAAAGTTTGCGTAGCGTATTTTTTTCATGTTGCACGAGGCGGCTGTAATTGAGTGTTTGTGCAATCTGCATAGCGATTACTCTAGGGATATTGTTGTGCTTTTTTAGATAATGCGAAGTGCGAATCAAGTGGGCATACAACACATCAGGCTGATGCTTTTGGATGAGTTCGTCTATCTGTTGTTGCATCTTAGGGCGGCGATAATAGGCGGTTTGGAAAGGAATGCCTTCCAGCGTTCCAATGGCAAGATGTAGGATTTTTTTCCAGCGTTTCATTGGTAGCACTCGTACATCTGCACACATCGCTTTCAGGTGTTCTCGTTCAGCTTGCGAAAAGCGTTCTCCATTATCAAAAGTCGCTAAAATCACTTGATGCCCTTTGCCTTGCAAGAACTCAATTAAGTGATAGACCGTCATGCTATCCGCTTTGCCTTGCTTGAAAGGAAAGCGAGGAGAGACAATTAAAATTTTCATTTAATTCGTGTAAATCAGTTGCTTGTTTGCACCATATTGGTTTGCCCATTCTCTATAAATAGGCTCCTTATTGGTGATAACAATCGTATCTGCAAAAGCAAATAAAGCTTCCACATCTGTAGTATAATAGTTTTCCCAATTGGGAAGCATCGTGTCAATATAGTCTCTATTGCGGCCCATCAGGAATCGGGTTTGTAGGTTTACATCTAGCATCTTTAGGGGAATTCCACTTGCAATTAATTCGCAGGCAAGTCGCAGTCCAGGACTTTCGCGCAGATCGTCTGTTTTTTCTTTAAATGCAATGCCAAGTAAAGCGATTTTTTTCGGCTGCTGCGCTAAAATTTTGTTTTTGAAATGGCTAATATGCAGATCATTACTCGGCAATATGGAGCGTAGCATCGGAATATCTACTTCCGCTTGCTGTGCTATGCCATCAATGCCACGCAAATCTTTTGGGAGACACGAGCCACCAAAAGCAAAGCCCGGACGTAGGTATTTAGTAGAAATATTCAGCTTTTTATCGGCACATAAAATCTGCATGATGTCTTGCCCGTCAATATGATAAGCATCGGCAATTCGCCCAATTTCGTTTGCAAATGCGACTTTCATTGCATGAAACGCATTGTTGGTATATTTTACTAATTCTGCCGATTTAGAAGATACCCATATTGTTTCCGCAGCAACCCCTTCATAGATTTTTGCCAATCTAGTTTTCGCTGATTCTTCATCCATTCCGAATACGATAATAGCCGGCTCTAGGAAGTCTTTGACTGCTACGCCTTCTCTCGTAAATTCAGGATTCATAGAAAAATGGAGCTTGCAATCGGATTGCCTTTTTGCAAGAATAGTAGCTGCCAAAACGCTCATTTGTTGCGTGGTTTTAGGAGGGACAGTGCTGCGAATGACAATTGAAAATTCCGTTTTTGCACTCTCCGCCACAATCTCTACAATAGAGCTAATACAACGTTCCACCGCATTCAAATTGACACGCCCATTTTCGTCGCTAGGCGTACCTACCGTAATCATGGCACAATCGCTTTCCAGTACGGCTTCTTGCGTTGATTCCGTAAACCGAATCTGCTTTGCGGCTAGATTTTTTTGAAGTAATTCGTCTAAATCTGGCTCTTTCACAGGTGCGCGACCTGCTTTGAGGTCAGCTACTTTTTGCGGAACAATATCCACGCCAATCACTTCATGCCCCAAATCTGCCAAACAGACTGCGGACACACTCCCCACATACCCTAATCCGAAAACACTAATCCGCATCTTGTTGAATTTCTTTGTTCTTTAACAAGTCTATTGGTAATTCTAACTATGAAATTTTGAAAGGATAAAGTCTGGACTATTTCATGGTACTAGCTGGGGAATTGATTTCTCTAATGATATTTTTTATGCCAATCGGGATTAAAAGAAAGGTCGTTTTTTGATTCAAGATTAATTTATCTTCTTTGTGTTCCAATTTCCAATTTGCTTCCCCTAAAATACTCACTAACCGCAAAGGCAATGTTCCTTCCATACGCGTCCGAACACTTAAAGCAGGTTCGACATCGCCGTAGTAATTAGATTTCAGACCGGCTGTGCTTTGCTGCATATCACCATGAATGACATCGGGTTTTAGATAGGACATATTTCCCGAATGTGATATATTTAAAATACCCACTCGAAATTTGCCTTCAGGCGTTTCTAATTCTAAGCCCTCCTCCTCTTGCACACAAGGAAAATCGCTCAACATCCAATGCAAATCTATCTGGTGTGTAGTTGCTCCCAATACATCATCCACCACTATCCAAACATCATCTACACAAGCCACTGCTCGTCGGTGTGTCACGGCATCTGCTAGGCGATGATAGCCATTGTGTTCTGCTTCAAGCATAGAAAAACCGTTTTCTGTACGAAATTCATTCAAGCTACACGCATGCCAATAAGCCCAAGTGAAGCGATAGGCACGTTCCATTTGGTCTTTGCCATCTACGGTGAGGGTGTTGTGAAAGCCCGTATGCTTAAAAGCATCTAGCCAGGGTTTATGTCCATAGTACAAATAGGTGCCAGGGTCGCAAGCCATATTGATGCCGCGCCACCAAAGATCAAGGTGCAGTGCATCGGCATGAGCAGGGCGATCTTTGTAGGTTTCGGCGTGCATAAATGCCCAAGATTCCTTGTCACGTAAGGTATAAATGCCGCTTACATCAAAACTACGCGAGGGTGGAGTAGGGGAGGCTTCTATTTTTTGCGGAATAGCATCCGCACCAAATAGCCAAATTAAATCTTCATGCCACGCGCCTTGCTCGAAGCAACGGTTTTGATGAAAATAGTAGTGCAAAACCGCAATAGTGGGACGAAAATCACGAAAATCGCAACTATTGAAGGGCAAAATTAATGCACCATCATTGCTGCCGAAATTGGGGACAAAACCACTCTTTTCATCCAGCACACTTTTTAGATAATCCAAAGCGGCGCGCATTCTATCTTTTAGAATTTTCGAAAAATCGTCATCGTTTACTTCTGCAATCCGTATCACATACAGATAAGCATGAACAATGAAACGCAGATAATTATGCGATTTTTGGAAGTACGTACCATCCGAACGAAAGAGGAAAGTAGAACGCTCTTCCAAAATATATTTGCCTTGTTCGCGCCAAGTTTTCGCATCTTTTAGTTGTGGAAATAGCACCCCCGTTACATACAAACCTAAGCCTTCACTTACCGCATGATTGCTTTGCTGCATATAGGAATACTTCCAATCTTTGGCTACCCGATTTACTTGTGCTGCTACCGCGCCCAAGAATCGTTCAAAACGTGTAGATGTAGTAGCAGGCGAATCTATGAATGCAAACAATCCGACATACCAAGTCATCAGTCGCAAAGAAGTTTCTTGTCCGCACTTCCAATGCGGGCCAGTATTCGGTGGATTATGCACTATCCAAGACTCAATGAGTTGCCAGAATTGTTCTGCTAAATTTTCATCATTGGTCAAAAAATATTGGCGTACTAAGTCATAAACTATCGCAAAACGCCCCGATTCCCAAATGAATTTTAAGTCTTCGTATTGCTTGGAATACATGGGATATTCCGACCAATGTTTGTCTCGCTCGCATTGTACATTCGGTTGTAAAAAGGGATTTGTAAACCAAATATCTGGATAACTTACTTCATATTCTAGCTTAGAAAAATAGCGGAGGTTATGAATATCTGTTTGAAGTTTAATACTGGGTTGTAAGCTGCGTATTGCTGCTGCAATTTCTGTTTTGTTTTTTGTAGTAAAGAAAAAGTTGGGCTGCGATTTGCGCCAAGTAGCATATATACTTTTAGCTTCAATGTCGTCTTTTAGCCAATATTGTAATTCCTTTTCTCGCCATGCTCGTTTGGGGAGGCTACGTTTGTGATGTCCTGTTCGGAGCTGAAATTCGTAATATAAACGTCGAATCGTCCAGCCAAAACCGAAATTTTTGGCGGCATGATAAGCTATTTTTATGCTTTGGAAATTCATCTAAAGCTACGTTCTAATTTTTTCATCTGTCCTAGAAATTGCCGTTTGTAAAAGAAATTTTGCAAACGTTCCCATCCAAAAGCAATTTTCAGAAAAGCGTTTTTTAACCCTCCAATTTTCACATCCGAAGGTGCATAGCCCAAATCCGAAAACCATGTTTTACAAATTACTTCTATCGCCCGAATTTGGAAAGGCGTGAGTTGGCTGCGCCATTTTTCGGTATTATCTTCTTGTATTGGCTTAAAAGTATTATCCTTCCATTGCATCTCCGATTCATCCACAAGTTCTTGCGCGGATTGCGTCAGGTCGAGCATGTTTTCTTCAAAATCTAAGCCCAAAAAACCCAAGAGTTTCGTCAAAGTTGTGTTTGGATTACTTACTAAATCCTCATAAGCCAATTCGTAATAATTTACTCCAAAACGCGCCTTTGCATCCTGCCGTCCTTGCTGCATTTGTACTTGACTGATGATGGCATTCATCCAAAACGGACGATGGGCTGACCAATCTGCTTTTGTTTTGGATAGCACCACATCCCGTATATCGCGGTGGATATGAATGATTTTTGCACTTGGATAAATTCGTTCAATAACTTCTAAATAATCAATATAGCGCGGATCTTTGTCTCCGATTATTTGTTTGCCCTTTCTCTGCAAATGGATTTTCAGAATCTCATTATAAATCTTATCTAACTTGAAAGATAAATCTCCTTTTTGATAAGGTTTTAAAAGTTCTGCCGCCGATATATTCAAGCGATTGAAATAAGAATCATTTTCTAAAAGGCTGCGAAAATTAGCAACTCCTTTGGCTTGAATTTGAGCTTGAATTTGGGGCGTTGCCATATAAAAACGCAAAAAATGGGTTTCTGGCGTAAACGCAATTTTGGAGTGTCCA
>CALGLY010000158.1 GCA_937959095.1 uncultured Saprospiraceae bacterium | reverse complement strand
TAGTGGCTAAAGCCAACTTACTTTTTTGCTTAAATCCCTCAAGCTAAAGCATGAGGCAATAGATATTTTGAGCAAAAAGTGCAAATTGTTATAGACACGAGAACGCTTCTAGGTATTATAATGAACGGATAAATGCGTATTTTCGCTGCTAATCTACTGCATAATAGTTAGATTTAAAAGAAAGGAGATATATGAACACCATAGCTGCAACCTACAAAACCTTCATCCAAAACATAAGTCCCATCTTCGGAGAAGGCGAGGCGCGAAGCATTGCACGTATTGTATTTGAAGATGAATTTCAGATTCATAATTTCCAAAGAACACAAGAATTCCCACTTGCTTCTCAAACACGTTTACAGGAGATAGAAGCCCGTCTACTGAAAAATGAACCGATTCAATACATACTAGGACAGGCAGATTTTTATGGCTTAAAATTTAAAGTAGATAAACGCGTACTGATACCGCGCCAAGAAACGGAAGAGTTGGTTGCTTGGGTAAGTGAGTACTTGACACATAGTCCAGTTTATATCAATATTTTGGATATTGGTACTGGAAGTGGCTGCATTCCGATAGCCTTAAAACATAAATTTCCAGAGGCAAATATCCATGCGGTAGATGTAAGTAGTGATGCCTTAGCACTTGCAAAAGAGAATGCAGGCGAGCGTGAAATTCACTTCCATGAACTGGATATGTTAGAAGAAAAGGAATGGCAACAACTCGATAAATTCGATTATATCATCAGCAATCCTCCTTATATTCCAACAGAAGAATCGGATTTGATGCCCGCTTGGGTGCGCTTATTTGAACCGCTTCTAGCCCTTTTCGTAGAAGATAAAGACCCCTTACTTTTCTATAAACGCATCGCTGATTTTGCTTTGGTACATCTGTATCCAGAAGGACAATTGTTTTTTGAATGTAATGAATTTAATGCTCAAGAAGTAGCCGATATGCTATCGCAAAAAGGCTTTGAAAATGTCGAAATTCGCAAAGATTTAAATGGCAAAAACCGTATGCTAAAGGGCGATTTTTGCTAAAATGAACCTTACTCTTCATCGTCATCAGGGGCAAGACGTAGGACTAAGCCATCCATATCATCGGCAAGCGTGAGTTGGCAGCCGAGGCGCGAATTATCTTCTACAAAGAAGGCTTGGTCGAGCATATCTTCTTCATCTTCACTCATTTCTGGGAGTTCGTGTTTGCTTTCGATATAGCAATGACAAGTAGAACACAAGGCCATACCGCCACAAGTACCTTTTACAGGCAATTCGCTGGCTTTGCAAATCTCCATGACATTAAGATTCATATCCGTAGGAGCTTCTATTGGGTGCTCTTTGCCTTGTCGGTCAATGACCGTGATATTAATAATTCCTTCCATTGTTTGTTTTTAAGACCGCCCTTTGGGCTGCGAGAAGAGAGACCGTCATTGGCTTCGCCTCGACTGCGAGAACATCCTCTTCGAGGATTGAGAGACTTTTTACTTTTAGATAAGTTCTAAAAAATATCTTACAAATCTTAAAAGTCTCTCTTCTCTCAATGAGCAAAGCGAATGGTCTCGCATCTCACAGCCCAAAGGGCGGTCTCCTTCTAATTTTTTCCTAGTTCTATCGCTCTATCGAGTGCTGCTTGTGCGCCCTCGATGATGTCTTCTTGCACGGAATTGGCACGATAGGTCTTCATAGCTGCTTCGGTAGTGCCACCACGAGAGGAGACACGCTTAATCCATTCTTCGCAAGAAAGATTTGTTTTGTTGTATAACTCTACCGCGCCTCGAAAAGTTTGGCTGACGAGTAATTCGGATTCCGATTCGTTGAAGCCCATATTTCTTGCGGCTTGCATCATGGCATCCATGAAGCACCACACATAGGCTGGCCCGCTACCTGAAATAGCGGTGGCAGAATCTATCGCGCTTTCCTTTTCTGCATAGATGGCTTTGCCCGTGGTACTAAGGAGGTTTTGTACCATCACCAATTCGATGCGGGTGACTTCATCGGAAGAGGTGAAAACGGTCATTCCCATCCCGATTTGTGCAGGGAGATTAGGCATGGCGCGGATGATTTTATTGGCTTTTAATGCTTTTGAAATCGTCTCTATTTTTACACCTGCCATGATGGACAAAAAGACTTGCTGGTCGCTGATGAAGGGACGAATGTACTCAAATAAAGCTGCGGAATCTTGTGGCTTCACGGCAAAGATGATGAGGTCTGCACCATTAATACAGTCTTCGGCTTTGCCATAGACGGTGCCGATGTCTTTCTTCGCTAATTCGACTGCTTTTTCTGGTGATTTCTCAAGAATCATCATGTTTTCTTTGCTCGTGATGTGGGAGCGCAAGAAGCTTTGGGCGTAGGTTAGCCCCATGTTTCCTCCTCCTATGATGAGTATTTGCATAGTTTATTTTTAATACACAGAACTTCATCCTGTGTTTATGATTTTACCCTTTGGGGCTTGTTAAAGCATCAGGGGCTGATAAATCTTTATTCCTACATCCGTGTTTACATATCGTTCGTGCCTTTGCGCTGGCCGCGTGAGGGATAGTAGTGGTATGAGGTGCAACCAAAAGTGTGTGAAGCTTGCCTTTTGGGGGGCTGACGTAGGAAGACCACCGAAAGGCATTAGCTGAACCGCTTTTGGTTGTGCCGAATTTAACGGATAGCCCGACTCCGTAGCTTGCGGAGGAGGCACGCCCAAAAAAAATCGGGGCGAAAGTACAAATATATCCAATATATCTTCTATATTTGCCGCTCGAAGAACAGACCTAAAATCAAACTATATACACTTTCCAGTTTTCCAGTAATCAATTATATCTAGTTTTCAATTCCCTCGTTTTAGTAATTATTATTTTTAATAAATCTAATCAGTATGCAGATTCGATTATGTATCGTGATGGTGGTTGCGCTATTGGCAACGACTAGTGCTTGGTCACAAACAAGTGAACTGAAGCGTAAGATTGTAAACAAGAAAATTCGCACGAATTTAGAGCAGTTTATAGAATATCATTTGAGTAATCCCGAGGCGA
>CALGLY010000157.1 GCA_937959095.1 uncultured Saprospiraceae bacterium | reverse complement strand
AAACCGTTTTCGCCTAAAGACTTTTACGCCCGCATCCAGCAACATATTTCTATTTAGAGCATTTGTAGAAAATAAGCTACCCAAACCTGCCCGACAAGCGGAGCAGGCGGGTTTTACGAAGCTATTTTTTCATCATACAAGGCAAAAAACGTAGGCATAGCCTTAGCTACGGCGAGGCTTTTTAACGTAGTATGAGGGAAAAAGAACAAGGAAAATGGGTGGATTATTTCTTAACTGCTCCCTAAAAGAATTCCATTTATGAATATCCACTATTTGCCTGTGCTTATTCCTATTCTATTCTTAATGATTTGGTTGGAATGGCAGCACAACAAAGAAGAACACCCCGATACTTTTCGCTTTGAAAGTACCGTGCTAAATATCTGCTGTGGCATCATTGAGCGCGTCTTTGATTTGTATATTTATATTGGTATTTATTTTTTATTCAATTTTCTACAAAGCTATTTCGGGCTTTTTGAACTCGCCCAATATAGGTGGTGGCAATGGCTGCTCTGTTTCGTAGGTGTGGACTTTTTGGTTTATTGGTATCATCGAGGCGGGCATGTCATTAATTTTTTGTGGGCATCGCATGTTACGCATCATCAGTGCGAAGAGTTTAATCTATCCGTTGCTTTTCGGAATAGTGTTTTGCCCAATATTTTCCGAGCGATATGGCTAAGTAGCCTTGCTATTTTGGGCTTTCCTGCGGAGATGATTATTATTAGTTTGACGGTATCAGGCTTATGGCAATTCTGCCTCCACACGACCGTCATTGATAAGCTCGGTCCATTGGAATATATCCTTTCTACGCCTTCCTCGCACCGCGTACATCATGGACAGAATGAGCAATATTTAGATAAAAATTTTGGCGGCTTTTTCATTATTTGGGATCGGCTATTCGGTACCTATGCGCCTGAAATAGAACCCGTAAAATACGGCATCACCAATGGTTTCGATAGCGTAAGTCCAGTAAAAGCTTACTTCCACGTCTGGAAAGATTTATTCTTGATGCACCAAAAAGCGAAAACCTTTTCAGAGAAAATAAACATCTGGTTTGGCACGCCTGCTGATTTCTATACAAGCTATAAAAACGAACTGCCAAAGAAACAAACACCAATAATCGTACCGCCTTCGCCAGCTATTATTTATGGTATTACCGTGCTACTAATTATTGCCACAGCACTCACGATGGGGGTGATGGCTTGCCATGAATTTATGAGCAATTTGCAATTGTTCTTAGCAGCTTCGGCTATTATTATTTTTGCTATTGCGATATGCGCTATGGCAGAAAGGAAACGATTTTTTGCTATCTTTTCGGATTAAATAGACGTGAGATTTTGAGATATGAGATGTGAGACACTCATTTTAGAGAACTTTTTAATTCATCTTTTTACAAAAGAAGGTGCGCCTTCTATTAGCATAAATAAAAAACGCTGCGCCTCCGCACCTCTGTGTTCAGACTATTATAAAAACTCATACACGATGAAAAACACACTTTTAGCAATTATTTGTCTTGTGTTTTGTACCCAACTACAAGCACAAGAAACACAAACTATAAAAGGACAAGTCATTGATAAAGCCACCCGCCAACCACTCATCGGCGCGACAATTAGCATTGCTAAATTAGAAACTGTTATCGGCACGATAAGCGATGTGGATGGGCAATTCAGCCTTGCCAATGTCCCCGTCGGGCGACAGGTGGTGGAGTGCCAATATGTCGGCTATAAAAGTTTTGTGAGTGAAGGAATTATCGTCAATTCAGTAAAGGAAGTCGTGCTAGAAATAGAACTCGTAGAAAGTGGGATAGAACTTGATGAAGTGGTGGTACGCGTAACGCGCAACCCGAATGAACCCATCAATGAATTGGCGGTGGTGAGTACGCGCTCTTTTTCGGTGGAAGAAACGGAACGCATCGCAGCCAGCGTGAATGACCCTGGAAGAATGGCACTCGCTTACCCAGGCGTACAACAAGGCCGCGATGAGGCAGAAAATACCATTATTGTGCGGGGCAATTCCTCCTATGGTTTGCTTTGGCGATTGGAAGGTATTGATATTCCGAACCCGAATCACTTCGCACTACCAGGTGGTTCTAGTGGTGGCGTGACGATTTTTAGCGCGCAACTCCTGAGCCGTTCCGATTTCATGACGGGCGGAATGCCTGCTGAATACGGCAATAGTATTTCGAGTGCTTTTGATATTCATTTCCGAAAAGGAAATAAAGAAAAACGCGAATACCGCGCCAAAATCGGACTGCTCGGCATGGACTTCGCTACGGAAGGCCCGATTAAGAAAGGAAAATCTTCATACCTCGTCAATTATCGCTATTCCACACTTGGCTTATTGAGTCAGATGGGCTTTTACTTGGTAGGGGAGCGGGTAGATAATCTTTTCCAAGACCTGTCTTTTAATTTGTCTTTTAATGGCAAAAGTCAGCGCGACCATTTCACCGTATTTGGATTGGGAGGCTTGAGTGAAGAACACTACAACCCAGTAGCCGAAGCGAGCGAGCGTGATCCCTTGCGCTCCGATCATTGGGAAGACCGAAGGCGACCAAGCAACACAGGTGTAGTAGGGGCAACCTACACCCGCCTGATAGATGATAAATCCTACTTGAAAGCAGTAGTAGCAGGCGTGGTAAGTGAAATCAGCCGTATGGAAGATACCTTGGATTTGAATGATGCGCGTTTTCGCTACAATACCGAAGAGTATTACGACCGTCGCCTTTCTGCTTCCTTGACCTATAGCCGAAAAATAACGCCTAGCGTACAGTTCAAATCGGGACTTTCGGGTAATGCAATTAATTATAATTTTTTCCGCCAAACTTCGCCTCGTAATGCGGTGGATAATGCGGGCATTTTGCAAGAATTAGATAAGGTATCGCTATCAGGTAAAGGCAATACCTTCACCGCGCAGGCCTATGCTCAAATCACGGCGAAACCTGTGCCAAAGCTTAGTGTAAGTGCAGGTCTTAATTTGTTGCATCTTGGATTGAATAGCACCACTTCGCTCGATCCGCGTCTTTCTGCAAAGTACCAAATTACGCCTTATCAATCCTTGAGTTTTGCCTATGGACAGCACAGCCAATTGCTTCCAATGGGTTTGTATTTTTATACCCAGCAAGATACACTTGATGGACAAATAACAAGTCGACAGCCTAATTTCGACCTCAATCACATTCGTTCGCAGCATTTGATAGGCGCGTATAACTTTTATACTAAAACGGGCTTCAAATTTTCCTTAGAAGCGTATTATCAAGCCTTGCAAAATGTGCCTGTGCAAAGCGATCCGACTTCTACCTATTGGTTTCTGAATACACGCGGATTCATTCCGAATGAGGGTTTGATAGGCGATGGAAAAGGCAAAAACTATGGGGTAGATTTGGCGGTAGAAAAATTCTTTTCCAATCAAATTTACTTCCTCCTTACCTATTCGCGCTTCGAGTCGAAGATGGAACTCGCCGATGGCACAGAATATAATACAGAATTTGCTTCTGGCTTTTCCTCGACTTATACGCTAGGGAAAGAATTTGTCTTTAAAAATGGAAAGACTCTACAAGTTGGTGCTCGTATCCTCTACAATGGGGGCTTCCGCTATACGCCTTTCGATGCTACACTTTCGCAATTAGCAGGTCGCTATGTAGCGGATAGCAAACGCCTACTCGATGAGCGCGTAGATCCGTATGCGCGGATAGATGCGCGGCTTGCTTATCGCTGGAATAAAAAAGGCTATGCTGGGCGACTCTCTTTGGATATTCAAAATGTATTGGATAAGCGCAATATTCGTTCTGTCACTTACGATCCGACTACGAATGGCTTGGGGTATCGTCGCTATGATGGTGGTTTGATTCCTGTGTTGAGTTATCAGATTGATTTTTAGGGAAAGGGGGTTAAGAAGCGAGAGGCGAGACCGTCCTGCGGACTGCGAGAAGCGAGAAGAATGATTTTTTTTGGAAATGCTTCTTTAAGAAAGAGA
>CALGLY010000156.1 GCA_937959095.1 uncultured Saprospiraceae bacterium | reverse complement strand
ATAGATTAGAAGAATTTGTATTACTACATTGTAAATTTATTAGTGACTATTTGGAGAGTGCAACAGGAATAGATTGGAACGATAGAGTGAAGTCTTTTTTTGGAGAAGATGAAAGTCTAATGAATATCTTGTCTGGAACTCCTCAGAAATTAGAACAATTAGTTAGGATCTGGTGGAAAATTGAAAAGAATAAGCGTCCAGATTTTACCGAGTTCAAAAATGTTTACAGTAATCACTTTAGACCTATAAATCATAGCAAAGACTATCACTCAGGAATACTTGTGGATAATTTAGAGATTTCTGTTTGTCCTTATTGTAATCAATATTTCATTTTCAATATCGACAAAGTAGGTAGAACGACTTATCAGATAGATCACTTTTTTCCTAAAGAGAAATATCCATTTTTAGCGATTTCTTTTTACAATTTAGTCCCATCTTGTTCTAGTTGCAATCATCTGAAATCAAATGATTGTAATACAAATGAAGATAATTTGATTATCAATCCCTATGATTCAAGAATAGATGGACTTCTTGATTTTGAATTTCAAATCAAGGATAGCAACTTTTACTATAAACCTAATTCATTAGAAATTCTTACTACAAAAAAGCAACATAAATGGCAAGAACGAATTAAAAAGCATATTGAAATATTTCAGCTAAAAGACCGCTATGATACTAACCACAAAGACATTGCATTAGAAATCATCCAAAGAAAATATGCGTATAATGATGATTATTTGAAAAGTTTATATCGAATGTATGAAGGAAGTGTGTTTTCTTCTCTCGAAGATTTGGAGCGTATTGTGCATTCTAATTATACTGATGAATCTAATTTTTCGAAGCGTCCCCTGTCTAAATTGACGAGTGACTTACTGCGGCAGTTGGAGGATTAAAGTAGGAGGTAACTGTTTATAGAAACTAAATTAATAAATCAATTCAAAATCACCTCAAACACACCAAGCAATTCTTCTAGTTTAGTAATAGAATACGTACTTTCATCAACTAGCAATTGGTTATCCTCTAAACGTAAAAACTTCCAACTATCTGCTGTGGTAGCACAGCCCCAAATTACAGTTGTGGGTGTTCCTGCTTGTTCATTAAATAGTTGGGCGGCTATCATCTGTGCAGTACATTGGGCAATGCCATAGTCCATGTCCTCATCTTTCGCTTCGGTAAGTGCAACAATTGGCGTTTCTAATAAATAAGCATTGGGGACACCTGCAAAGAAGAAATCACAAGCACCATTGAGGTCTAGTTCGGGTTTTATATTGAGTTCTTCGCCAGAAAACAAAGTCGTATGATGCTTATGGCGTTGGTGTACTTCGGATAAAATAGGAGATATGACACGCTCTGATTTTACTTTTTCATTAGATAATGGATTAGCACTTGCAATTTCAAGACTCTTGAGTAACCACTCAGAAGGTTCTACGGCTTGAATTTTATCAAAAAGCTTTTTTTGCTTCACTTTTATATCAAACGTATCCACTACTTTTCGCAAGTTCTTATAATTGCTATATCCCATAATTCCTTTTACTACAAAGTTAAGCCGAAGATAGAAGCTTTGCAATTTATTTTCATTTTCAGCTAGAAAATCTACGTTTTAGGCAATTTACATCCCTCAAAACAACTCCCGAAACTCCGAAGGGCGCATATCCGTCAGTTTCTTAAAGTACTTCACAAAGTTGGTCGTTTCCTCAAAGCCCGATTGGTAGCCAATTTCTGTAATCGTCAAGGAGGTATTCATAAGGAGGCGTTTGATTTCTATAATCAGAAAATCATTGATGTGTTGCTTCGCGGATTGTCCAAGTAGTTCCTGTGTGATGCGATTGAGCTTTTTAGTAGAAATAAGGAGTGCATCTGCATAAAACTGCACCTTGCGAGATTTCAAAATATGAGTCTGAAGTAGTTTCTTAAATTGCACATATTCTTCATGGTATTTAGAGCGAGAAGAAAGTTTGCGGTTTTCCTTCCGAATGCGTTCGGCAATGCACAAAAATACACGCAAGGTAGAATGCAAAATTTCTTCTGTCAATAAATCATCAGGCGCATCCGATTCGAATTGCATATACTCGGTAAGCGCTGCAAAAGAATTGGTTTGCTCTTCCGTCAGATTAATGACAGGCGGATAAAGGTTATAATTATAAAGGCTCAGTTGCTGCATCAGGTTGGAATTATTACTGCCTCGTTCTAGAAATTCTTCGGTGAATAGGAGAAAGAACGCATCGCGCTCCATATTCTTCTCGAAGGCGTGGACTTGCTCTTTTGAGATGAAAATAATGCTCCCTTTTTGGTACGGATATTTTTTGAAGTCTATATAATGTACCCCTTCGCCTTCCAAAATCAGTAGGATAGCATAAAACCGAATCCGATGCGGACGAAACGGGTCGTGGTCGAGGTTTTTACTCAATAAAATTTCTCGATTTGGCGCGACTTTAAACCCAAAGTCCTTGCCCTGCACCGAGTCGAGATAAATAGTAGGAATATCATTTTTCATATCAAATGGCGAACTAACTGGTTCAAAACCAAAGCTACGTCAATCTTTGGACTTTGGTCAAAATTAAATAGATTCTTTCTACCTTTATCCTTCATTATTTTCAATAACGAAATCATATACGATGAACTTTAAAACTGCCTTCACTTTATGTTGCTTATTTATGGTAGCAAGCAGCCTACAGGCACAAGAATTGAAATTTCCTGATATGGATAAAAGCGCGCTAGATGCCGCGACTTATCCAGCATCAGCGGCTTGGAATAATTATATGGGTGATGACAAAAAGGATTTGCAAATTCGTGCTTTGTACTCTCGCCCAACAATGAAAGGACGTACTATTTTTGGTGATTTAGTGCCTTATGGAAAAGAATGGCGTTTAGGCGCGAATGAAGCGGTAGAAGTATATTTTGCGGATGCTGTTGAGATTGGTGGAACGACTTTGAATCGTGGTTACTATACACTATTTGCAGATGTACATCCTACAATGTGGGTTATCAAAGTCTCTACGGAGCGTTTCATCGCAGGAAATGAAAACCGCGATCAATCGAAAGATGTAGCATCGGTAAGCGTACCTGTGGAGCATGTAGGAGAAAGCCGCGAATCGTTCACGATTGGTTTTCAAAAAGTGGATGATTCCAACTGCAATATGCTATTCGCATGGGACAGAACACAAGTAGCACTTCCTATCAATTTCAATCCTGCTACTATGGAAGGCGACGATAAAAGTCCAATGGATTTGGTGCAATTTCCTGCCAATTCTCGTTACCGTAACTATGTGGAAGAAGCCGATTTTGAGGCATCTGCACCTAAGATTCGTGTGGTGTATAGCCGCCCACAAAAGAAGGATAGAACGATCTTCGGGAAGCTAATAAAGTATGGTGAGCCTTGGAGAATAGGCGCGAATGAAACAACAGAAATCACCTTCTTCCAAGATGTAAAAATCGGAGGACAAGACGTGAAGCGTGGCCGCTATGGTATACATGCTGTAGTGCATGAAGGTAAATGGGATTTTGTACTTCACACGGATATACCTACTTGGGGACCTGCCAACCATGATGATTCTAAGAACGTAGCTACCTTCAGTGCAGCAACAGAAAAGACACCTAGCACGGTGGAAGCACTAGCAATCGTACTACAAGAAAAAGGCGATAAGAAAGTGCATATGGTTATTGCTTGGGATAATACGATGGTGCAAGTGCCGATTGAATATTAATATTTTTTTAGAAGAGAGAGCAGAGACCACTTCGTTGAGAGAATAGAGACAAAATTTAATCTCTGCTCTCTCAACGAAGTGGTCTCTCTTCTCTCTTCTAAATTACTCCTAAATCAATTTCCAACCATCCCGATACGTCCGTCCCACAAATTGATTTGCGTCCTCGAAGTTCGTCACTTTCATGTTTTCGCCATCCCAAAGGAGTTTTTTACGTCCATGAAAATCGCTTCGTTTTCTGCCTTGTTTATCTAATTTTTCTTTTTTCAAAGCATAACTTCGAATTGCTAAATTGCCCATCAATACCGTCTCATTGAGTGGGCCAGCATAATCGAAAGAAGAGGTGAGGGCTTTATGTTCTTTGCTATCGAAACCTGCTTTGCAAGCTTCCGTCCAAGCGATTTGATGCCCAAATTCAGGCAATTTTGTGTGGGCAAAAGAATCAAAATATTCCTCCGACATCGTGAGGGTTTCTTCTCCTTTGCGATACAGTTTCGGATCTCTACCATACGTACCACAAGCAATGATGCCCTTATCCCCGATCATCAATACCCCATTATTATTACCAGGTTCGCCTAGATAATCTTCTACAGGAATCACATCTGGGTGGAAGGGACGCATTCCGCCATCGTACCAATTGAGCATTATTTCACTATCATTGATAGCGGTTTTTGGAAACTTTATTTGCACCTTAGAAGAAGGCGGACAACCTTCTGGAATATGCTCTGGAGTCCAATCGCGCTTGAAAATTTGCCCCACGCTGCATTCCACTTCGGTAGGGTAGCCCAACTGCAATACGCGGAAAGGCGGATCAATCAAGTGGCAACCCATATCGCCTAAGGCACCTGTGCCAAAGTTCCACCAACCGCGCCACTTGAAGGGATGATAAAGCGGATCATAATCTACATACTCGGCAGGCCCGACGAATAAATCCCAATCTTTCTTGCTTAGGTGGTCGGGTAGGGGCTGTCCTTTTGGTACTGGAATGCCTTGTGGCCAAACTGGGCGATTCGTCCAAACCTCAACGGTATGTACTGTCCCGATTAAGCCCTTTTGCATCCATTCCATCATCAGCGTTTGCCCCGGATTGGATGCGCCTTGATTCCCCATTTGCGTCACAACTTTGTGTTTGCGTGCGGCTTCCGTCAGTTGGCGCGCTTCATATATATTATGTGTCAGTGGCTTCTGTACATAGACGTGCATCCCCAATTCCATTGCAGTCATAGCCGCTACGCCATGGATGTGGTCGGGCGTGGAAATGGTGACAGCATCAATATCCTTTCGCATCTCTTCTAGCATTACCCGAAAGTCCTTATATACTTTTGCTTTCTTGAATTTCTTAATCGAGTCTTTCGCCTGGTTCATATCCACATCACAGAGCGCGACGACCTTATTTACACCGTCATTATAGGCGTTTCGAATATCAGAATTTCCTTTACCTCCAGCCCCAATCGCTGCAAGATGGAGTCTATCACTAGGCGCAGTATAACCCTTGCCACCTAAGACATGGCGCGGTACTATGATTAGTCCGCTGCCCATCATGGCACTATTTTTGAGGAATCCCCTGCGGGATTTATTTGTTTGTTTTTTATCCATAAGTCAAGCTTGTTTAGCTAATTTATTTGGCTCTTTGACAATTTTTGCCACGAACAAAATCAAATCAAAACGCTCATTATCAATCGCTTTTTTGATTTAATTTATGTCCGTGGCAAAAATTGTCAAAGAGCCTTTTATTTTTGACTGAAATCAAATTTGAAATCTGCTGTTTTATATCGTCCTTTGCAGCTCATAGATGATAAAATACCACTACAAATGCTCGCAAAACGCATCATTCCTTGCTTAGATATAAAAGACGGCCGCACCGTGAAAGGCGTAAATTTCGTAGACCTTCGCGATGCAGGTGACCCTGTGGAACTAGGCGCGATTTATAGCGAAAAAGGCGCAGATGAATTGGTCTTTTTGGATATTACAGCGACGCACGAAAAGCGCAAAACCCTCTCTGCTTTAGCTCGGAAAATTGCAAAAAATCTCAATATCCCATTCACGATTGGCGGTGGCATAGGTTCGGTAGCAGATGCCGAAATTTTACTTGAATCGGGAGCAGATAAGGTCTCTATAAATTCGGCAGCCGTGCGAAATTCTGCGCTGATAGAAGACTTGGCGAAACGCTTCGGAAGCCAATTTGTAGTAGTAGCGATTGATGCTCGACAAGTGGCGGAAGAATGGATGGTGCATGTGAGTGGCGGACGCAAAATGACCGATAAAAAACTCTTCGCTTGGGCGAAAGAATGTGCGGATAGAGGTGCAGGTGAAATCCTATTCACTTCCATGGATAATGATGGGACAAAGGCAGGTTTTGCGAATACAGCACTGGCGCATTTATCGGACTTGCTCAATATTCCAATCATTGCATCGGGTGGGGCAGGCACGATGGAGCATTTCCACGAAGTTTTCACGGAAGGCAAAGCCGATGCAGGTTTGGCAGCAAGTATTTTTCACTTCAAAGAAATAGAAATTTTAGACTTGAAAAACTACTTGAACGAGAAAGGCGTAGTCGTGCGCGTGTAAGGCAATGTAGATAACAATTCCCAATGCTTGATTAGATTTTTTTTCATTGCTATTTTCATTTTAACTATCTCGATTCACGCTCAATTGATCGCCTAGCAAATTGAAGACGGTAACCGTGAAGAAAATGGCAAGGCCAGGGAAAATAACCATCCACCAAGCACTTATTTTTGATACACGGAGCATAGAACCCCAAGTAATCGTATTCACATCTACACCGATTCCTAGAAAAGACAGCGCAGCCTCTAGTAAAATAGCAGAGGCAATACCAAAGGCAATGGTGATAAGGACAGGCGGTAAAGCATTCGGGATGGCATGACGCAGCAAAATACGCCATTCAGGAAGCCCAATTGCGCGTGCGGCTTCTATATATTCTAACTGCCGAATGCGTAATAATTCTGCTCGAATGAAACGGGCAATAGAAGGCCACGCAATGAAACCTATGATGAACATAATGTGGAAAATGGACGGTTTTTTGAGCAAAGCCAATGTAGAAAGAATAATCAAAATGGCGGGGATACTCCTGAATACTTCAATAAGGCGCATCACGATGGTATCGAAGGGAATGAATACTTTTTTCTTTAAAAAAGGAAGCTTGCCCAATGTCCAACCTAGCGCATTGAATAGTGCGGTGATAAAAATTAGTACTAAGATACTTTTCAAGACTTCTAAGAACAGATTAGTGCTTGTTTGGAGGATATAACTTCTGCTGATAAAGGCGTAGAAAAAGCCAAGCCCCAGTCCCAATAAGGTCATCAGGAAGCGAATGAGTGGTGTTTGGACGCGTTCATTACCGAAATATCCCGCTAATGCGCCCAGAAATATCCCAATAGCACTAGCAATACTCATCGCGATTAAGCCGACAAGGAGCGCAGTGCGCGTGCCTGCTACCATACCCGCAAGCACATCGCGACCAAGTCTATCCGTACCTAACCAATGTCGGTATCGCCAACTTGTTATTTCTTGAGTACCTACAGGACTAACGAATTTCGTATTCTTTTTATCTTGCGTATCAGCAGAGTAGGGGATAGGAGCGAGTAGCCGAAAGTCATAGGTTTGCTCTTGCCAAGGCGTATTTACGAATTTAGCTTCCCATTCATCTAGTCCTAGATCGACAGCATATTCTTTGAAGGCAGGAAAATACCATGTGCCTTCTATTTTGCATAAGATAGGCTTTTCATTTGCAATGAAATTCCCAAAAAGGGCAATGAAAATTAGGAAATATAAGCATCGAAAAAGCCATGGACTGCTTCTCTTCATTGGGGGAAAGTACGGATTTTTTCCTTAAATGTTGCCTAAAATAATTAGAGCTTGTTGATGTGTTATCAACAAGCTCTAATGAAAGAAAAAAAACGAAAGATTCTAGTTGTTAAACGGATCAGAGTAACGTACATCACTTGTGATATGCTCATCCGTTAATGTATGTAGAAATGCTACGAGGGCTTGCTTCTCAAGGTCTGATAAATTCAAACGAATTGGTTCGCCTCTATCATCTAGGAATTTATCATCCAAATCTTCATGTAGTTGAATCTTACCATCGTAATGTTCTACTACTTCTTTCAGTGTCTCGAAACGTCCATCGTGCATATAAGGAGCAGTCAGACCTACATTGCGAAGCGATGGAATTTTGAACTTGCCATCACTACGTCCATTATCATCGTAAATAATATCCAATCCAATATTTGCTGTGCCTTTTGGACTCTCGCTTGAATTGAATGAAAAGTTGTTATCGCCATATTCTCCGCCAGGGAAATCTGGTGCGCTGAAATTCGCGCCAGCATGACAAGAGCCACATTGTGTACGTGGGCTAAAGAAGAGTTGTTCACCGAGTTGTTCCAATGGAGAAAAACTCGCTTCTCCTTCTCTTACTTGGTCGAATTTAGCATCGGTAGAAGCAATCGTAGAAAGAAATTGTGCTACAGAATTTGAGATACGTTCACCTGTAATGCTAGGATCGCCATACGCTTTCTCGAATAGAGCAGGGTAGTAATCTACTTCTGCGAGTTTCTTTTCTAGTTGTACCACAGATTCCATACCCATTTCGATATGATTCTGTACAGGTTCTAGTATCAATTGAGTCAAGTTTGGTACTCTAGAGTCCCAAAATAGGTTGTTGTTTGCACGAACATTCACGATAGCCATCGAGTTACGTGGCGTTACTTTTCCACCAAAGCCTATACTTGCTGCTTTTCCATCCGCGAAGGCTTTATCTTGCTGATGACAAGAAGCACAAGATACGGCATCATTCAAGGAAAGGTGCTGATCGTAGAAGAGGACACGTCCAAGGGTTGCTTGGTCGTTATTTATAGGTATTTGATTGAAAGAACCGTTGGGTCCAAATGAATCGAAACTATTATCAAATTGCCCACCTAGTATTTTGGAGTCAATTTTGTTTGCTAAACTTATATAGTCATAAGCTTGCTCAGGTAAATCCGGAACAAGTACTGCAGTGTCTAATTCTTCTTCAAATTTGATGCAGCTTGTAACGATGAATAGTGCCATTACAAGAAGACTGGAGTATAAGAATATTCGTTTCATGTTTAGACTCTTTTTTAGGTTGAATTTGCAAATTACAGTAAAATGACATTAGAAGCAATCCATAGGTTGTTAAAGGAGGGTTTTAAGCCTTCTTTTTAACATACTCTAAGCTTTTACTAGCTTTTTTACTATCTTTTTTCCATCAATTTGAATGATAAGGTAGTAGATGCCACTTGCTAAGTTCTTAGTGTTTAGCCGCATTCCTGTCGCATTTGGTCGCTTTGTTTCTACGTTCATTTGCCGACCAAATAAATCAGTTAGTTCTACTTCTACCCGTTGTGCTCGGCGTGTTTGCAGAAACACATAATCAGAAGTAGGATTAGGGAAAATAGTGACTAAATTGGTATCATCTACCTCATCTGTAGAAGTCGTATCGAAGCTATCTAGTACCTCAATCGTTTTTTGGACAGCGTCGGAACATCCAGCAGCATTCGTTACCGTTTGTGTTACTATATACGCACCTGCTTGGCTATAGGTATGTGTGGGATTGGTGCTATTGCTTTGTGTTCCATCCCCGAAATCCCAGTACTGTGTTAGTCCGTTGTTAGTCGTGCTAGTAAAAGATATTTCACCACTTTCATCTAATGCCACAACTTCTGCGGAAATCGTAAAGCCTGCTGTAGGAGCAGTATTATTATTTACATCCACAGGCACTTCGGTGCGCCCGCAAGCATGCAGCGATTTTACTTCAAAATCATAGAAGTAAAAATAATGTAGTGTTGTCGTATTTCCTGTAGAAGTTACAGAGCTATTAAGGCGGATAATATCAGCCACTTCGTAGGGGAAACTAGCGGAAGTAGAAATCTTTAACTTTTTATCTGCCGATACAGGCTCCGATAAAATGATAGAATAGGTTCCGATTTCTAAGTTTTGGCCTAATACGATTGTATTTTCTCCTGCTGCTAATGTTTTTATTTTTCTTGTGATTGAGCTGCCACCAGAGTCTAAAATTTGAAAAAAATGCCCACCACCATTTTCTGAAAAGACCTTTACTGAAGATAAGGTGAGTGGACTCAATACTTCAAAAGAAATGCCTTGCGAAGTATGGGCAGATGCTTGATTATCTCCTGGTTCAGTTAGCCCTACTTTGCTTGTTGTGATAATGTCGGCGTAGAAGGTAGTAGCTTCTGTAATCGGGTCAGTTAGGAAGGGACTCCCTTCGCCTAATCTTCCTTGACTTATTATAGAGGTAGTAGGACGATCATACCATGTGATAGTCTGATTATCGGCAAGCTCGGTATTGTTTTCTAGTACTACACGACTATTTTGACATACCGTGCTTTCATATTGTGGACTTACTGTCACATCCACATAATCAAGGTCTGCTATTTGAATGTAATGTTTCATGACATTATTTAAATGCCGTACATCTTCTTGTCCATTCGGATTACTAATCTTGATTGTAAGTTCCTGCTCACCTGCTGGTAGTCCTTCTAATTGTACTAATGTAAATCGTTCGACATTGTTTTTCCCCAAATTGCCCGTCCAATTCGTCTGTACGCTATTATCAGAATCGCCATTCAAATAATATTCAATATCTAAAGTCTGTAGATTATTTAATCCTACATTCTCAAAAGCCATCATCACTTCTATTGCACCTCGACAATGCACAGGTCGCTCGGTACTAATATCTACCATCAATACTTCATTGTCTGCGCTAACGGGTGGAGTAGGCGTATTTCCTGTATTGATAAGGTAGTTATAGGCTGCGAATACATCGACTAGTCCGTTGCCATAGATATTATCTTCCCCTTCTGGTCCTAAATCACGTGCAGAATAATAAAGGGCCAATTTCAAATCTTCTGAACTTACTTCAGGGAAGGCTTCTCTAAGTAACAGAAGCGCGCCTGCCACATGCGGAGAAGAAAAAGAAGTACCACTAACTGTTCCATAATTTCCTGCTGGATTTGTAGTGCGGATACTTTGCCCTGGTGCAACTACTTCGGGCTTTATACGTAGACTGCTATCCGAGCCAGGACAATAAGACGGACCAGTACTAGAGTCATCTGATATTACTAAAGTAGTGCCATTCAAATAGCCTACTGTAAATGAATTAACGAGGGTTTTATTGATGTTTTGTGAGCCATATATGCTCATAGCTCCATCTTCACCAGAGTTGCCTGCGGCCCACACCACAGCTATATTCAAGGCCTCTAAAATACATAAGGAAGATTCATAAAGCCTATCACAAGCAGCATTGGTATTTCCCCACGAATTATTTATTACATCAGGACGATCAGCGACGGTATTTGGGTCTCCATCAGGATTTATTGCCCATTGAAAGACTTGTAAGCCACTAAGTGTTTCTTGTCCTAGAGAACATCCACCGAAGTTAATCGGTGCACTCATCCAACGCGCATCTGGAGCTACACCCACTGTATCATTGGTTGTGCGATCTAAACCAACTGCCACACCTGCTACTAGTGTGCCGTGTTCGTCACAGGTTTCGGGGCGTTCGTTGCCTGTCCATGCTTGGCTAGTTGGTACATTATTTCCCCAATAGTTTGGGCGTAAAGCAGGATGCGTATTACTCGTTCCACTATCTACTACCAAGACTTTAGTACCATAGCCTGTGTAATTCATTTCCCACAATTTATGGGCATTGATAGTATGCAGACCTGGTTCCGAGCCATCAGGTATAGGCGCACTTGCTGTTCTTTTTTCTTCTGCATCAAATAGCACTTGCTGTTCTACAGATTCGAGTAAGTGTACTTCTGTCCATTTACTGATACTTTCAATGGCAGTTACTTTTGCTTTCAGTTGTATGACATTTGTTATCCAAAGTGATACGATACTTTCTTGCATTACCTCTTCTTGCATGGCATATAAGCGCGGCAAAAGTGGAGCTTGCGAATTATTTGCTATGTCCTCTAATTCATTCAGTATTTGGGCATAGACCTCTGTATTATCTATATTTTTTACTTGGAGTTTTTGTTGCCAATCTTCCAGTTTTATCTGCTCTTCTAGCATTACATAGATATGGTGATAAGCATCGGGATTTGTATTAATTTGCTCTTGCAAATTGGGAGAGACTTTATCATTGAAAGTGACTTGTGCCAACAGGAAAAACGGCAATAAAAGTCCTAAAGTAGCGATTGTTATACGCATATTGTAAGGATTGTTTTTTATGTATAATGCAAGTTGTGAAGCAGCTTGCATTTATCTGTCTAACTAGAAAAGTATTGAAATCTAAGTTTAATTACGGTAGTTTAGGAACGACGGGATGCTAAGTTATGATATTTTAGGGGAATAATTTTTTGATTATAAGTAATAAATTCTGTTTTGTCGTAAAATAGAATAAAAAAGCCGAATGCTCTGTTAAGAGCATCCGACTTTCCGTGTTTTGTGTGTAAGCTTTTTATAATAATGCGATAATGCTGAAATGATACAATGTAATAATAGAAAAACATTACAGCATTGTATCAATAGCATTTCAACATTCTATCGTCTGTATAATTCAAATTCAACTCTACGATTTTGTCTTCGTCCTTCCGAGCTACTATTATCTGCTACAGGGCGTTCATCTCCGTAGCCCGCATACATAATGCGATCCGCAGAAATACCGTTTCGTACCACATGCTTGAAACAAGAAGCAGCACGTAGTTCTGATAATTCTCTATTGGCTATTGAATTCCCTTGATTATCAGTGTGTCCGCTAATACGAAGATTATACTCAGGATAGCGACGCATTACTTCTGCCACATCTGCTAAAATTGGTTTCAGGTGAGTACGTACTCGCGCTCCGCCCGATTCGAATTTGATATTTTGCATGGCATATCTCAATATATCAAGATCAGAAGACGCAATCTCACTTTCTACTCTCTTAATCACTTCTGGGCAACCATTGGTAGAAGAAGAACCTGCTCTCTTTGGACATTGGTCACGAGAATCATCAATACCATCTCCATCACTATCAGGGCAACCATCGAAAGGACCTGCTAAATCAGGGCACCTATCATCGTCATTCCCGAAACCATCACCATCTATATCAGGGCAACCCATAGCAGCTACTGTACCCGCTTGCTCTGGGCATTTATCATCTATATCATTCACCCCATCACCATCTGTATCCACATTCGGACAACCATTCGAGTCTGCTCCACCAGCTTCATCAGGACATTCATCGTCCTTATCCGATATACCATCGCCATCCTTGTCTGGACAACCTCTTAGACTTCGACTTCCTACTGCTTCTGGACATTGATCTTCTTCATCTTTTATGCCATCGCCATCCGCATCTGGGCAACCATTAGCCGTATTACTTCCTAGTTCATTTGGGCAATCATCAACTCTATCAGCAATACCATCGCCATCTGTATCAGGACAACCAGCAAGTGCTTCTAGTCCAGGTTCTGTAGGGCAAGTGTCGGCATCATCAGCAATACCATCGCCATCCGTATCAGGACAACC